>JAQURU010000063.1 GCA_028715435.1 Minisyncoccota bacterium | reverse complement strand
TCACCTGGCTTAACATCGCCATAGTTAAAAAATACATCACCATCTAAGTCCTTTAATCCCCATGTGCATGCTGTTTGATGCACACCATTCTACGAACATTCGCTGTCAACTTTAAGGTCTAATGTGCCAGCGGTGAAAGTGTTGCCAGTTGAGGTTTCAGTGTCTGTAAAATAGGCCACTGTGCCACCAACCGCAATTGCTCCCACAATGCCAATAATTGCTAAACTAATTATAATTTTTTTGTTCATATTTTTCTTACTATCGTTTTGCCAATAATAATTAAATTATTAAACAAAACTTATTAAATGTCCGACCTTTCGATAAATTTATAAAAAATTTATAACAAAATAAAAACCCGCCTTCAAAGTAAAAGGCAGGTTGTCCAAAAGCAATATTAAATTGGTCCAATGGTTTCCAAAAATCATTACCATAAGTATCAAGTTCTTTTCAACTTAATTTATGATTTATTTTATTCTCTATAAAAAATTTGTCAAGTTGACATTCTGTCCCATCTGTTTCTGTCCATAGGACATGGAGTATATTTTAAATTTGTTTGTATTAATTATTGTCCTTCTTTACAAACCAAATTTTATTTTTTATATTAAAACAATAGCAAAAAATTGTGAAAAGGTCGAGATAAAAATCCTGAACTTTATTTATGAATAAAAAACAAAATCTGTTAATTATTGTTTTGATATTTTCAATTCTTGGATTCTCTTCAACTGGATTAGTAAAAGCCACAGATACTGTCACTTCCACAGCTTCAACTTCAACCCAGGCCTTGATTCAGGTTCTCCAACAGCAAATCCAAACTTTGAAGCAGCAAATTCAAGCCATAGCAAATCAATTAGCTTTAATATTGCAAACCCAGCAAACAACCCAACAAACATTGAAGTTATCACGGGAATTAAAAGAAGGTATGAGGGGAGATGACGTGAAGTTATTGCAGCAAATCTTGGCCACTGACCCTTCAATTTACCCAGAAGGAATTGTTAGCGGATACTTTGGCAAGTTAACTGCCCAAGCAATGAAAAGATTTAAAGCAAAAGTTGCCACAGAAAATAACGAAACTAATGGAAATGATAACGACGCCAAAGCTAACTCCAGCGTTATATCAAGAATGAACGAAATATTGCTGTATGGAGCTGGCAAATCAGGCAAGGTTCCTCCCGGGCTTTTAAAAGCGCCTGGCATACTGAAAAAATTAAACCTTCAACCAACAGCCACCACAACACCTGCAACTACCACTCCAGCCACCACCACTCAAGACACAACAGCCCCAGTAATAAGCCAAGTATTGGCCACAAGCACCACAGCTTCTTCGGTTAACATAACTTGGCTTACTGATGAGTTGTCCACCAGCCAAGTTTGGTATAGCACTTCAACCCCAGTTGACACCACAGCTTCAAGCACAGCTTCCGTTGCAAGCTCGTCAACTTTAGTATTAAGCCATTTGCTTTCTATTTCCGAGCTTAATGCTTCCACCACTTACTATTACCGAGTGGCTTCAACCGATGCTAACAATAATACAGCTACTTCTTCCACTGACTACTCATTTGCCACTCCGTAGAAACTAAACAAGAAACTCTAAAAAAACAACACCCCCTTTCATCTAAGGAGGGTGCTGTTTTGTTTTTGGCGTCATATTTTTAATATTACTTAATCGTCATCTTCGCTCTCGCCTTCATTTTTATTGCCTAATAACCTAATCATTTTAGCGTTAACAATAGTCCCATTTACTGCGCCAAAGGTTGCTAACCTATCACCCGATTTTATATCGCCCAAGTTAATTTTACCCCACACATTATTAAATATTAAACTGGTAGGGCTAATATTAACTGTGTATTCTTGATTTTTAACCAGCAACACCAACGAGTTAGTGGTTGTAGATTTTACTGAACCGCTTAAAGATCTTTCTATTACTGGGGGCAAAGAATTATCTATTATTAATGTGGCTTCAATAGTTGAACTTGCAATACTGCCAGCTATTTGGACTGAATCACCCGCTTTTATATCGCCCAGATTAATTTTGTCCCACACACGGTTGACAATAATAGAAGTGGAAGAAACATTAACTGTGTATGTTGTTTTTTTAGCTGTTATATTGAAAGAACTCGCAGCAGTTGAGCTAACTTTGCCTGTAATTATACCGCTTTGTTTAATTATACTCTTAGCAAAACTTGCCTGAATTGAATTTTTTGGACCTTTAGCTAAAACATTATTTGTGGCATAAAAACCTATGGTTCCCAACACTAATGCTATAACTGCCAAACTTACGATTATATTTTTCTTCATAAATTTATTTGTTTAACTTGACCTTTTACTTTAATAATCTTGTTCTTCGTCACGAACTTTTATTTTTTCCTCTTGTTTCTTATTTTCTGTTTTTTGGCTTTCATAATTTTTTTCATTTGAGCCACACTTACCCTCAAACTCGTGCCAATCTTCGTTTTCTTGTCCTTGAGGTAAAATCTTTTTGTATTCTTCTATTTTTTGGCTAATGGATTGGCAAGTGTTTTTAAGGTTTTCTTCCATCTTTTTTTCTTTTTCGCTTTCTTGTTCGTCAGCGCTTGTGGCATTATTTTGGGGGACTTCTATTTCATTAATTGTTTCTTTAATTTCAGCAGTAAAGTCTTGGTTTAAATTATCTATAGTAACAATGTCATTATTAGATGGCTCTTTAATTTCCGACTTTATTTGTTTAATTTCATCTAAGCGGCGCTGGGCGAATTTATTGTGCATCTGGGATTTCACATTTTGCGGAGCTACTTTTATTTGAACTGTTTCTCCCAGCCGTTTTATTTTATAAAGGGGGTGTGTTGCGCTAACATTTTGTATTTCAGCGAAAGCCGCTGTGCCCCCGCTAAATACCGCTATTGCCAGCAAAACCGCTAAAATATAATTAAACTTTGCTCTGTATAGTAATATACGAATAGATTGATTTTTTGTTACAATACCTTGTTCGTGGAGCTGTTTTATAAACAAAACCTTTGATTCTTTTAAAAATTTTTTGGTTGGTCTACAATATTTTTTTATTTTTTTTAAAAGTTTACGCATTTCAATTTTTTGTTACAGCCTTTTTAATTTTTTGGCTTAACCGATGCACCGCCACCCGCAAAGCCCCTTCGGGTTTGCTTAAGGCAAAGCTTAACTCTTTATACGAAAGCGAGGAAACATAACGCAAAGAAAATATTTCTTGCTCTTCTTCGCTAAACCCTTTAATTGTTTCTAAAACTTCCCTTACTTGGTCTTTTGCTAAAATATCTTGAAAAGCTTCTTTACTGTTTGAATGGGCTGTTTTTTTATCCATATCTACATTGTCCAGAAAAATCGGCTTGTGTTCGCGGTAATAATCTGTAAGGGCATTACGGACAATTTGCCAAAACCAGATAGAAAAATTACCTGTCTTTTCATTAAAAGTGCTGATCTTGCTGATTAGCTTTAAAAAAACAGTCTGTGTTAAATCTTCCGCTGTTTCACGGTGTGAAGTTCGAGCCATAAAAAAGCTATAAATTTTAGGGCTGAAATAATCAAAAATTTCCTCGCCTGCTTTTTGCTGGCCTTCACGCAATTTAACCGCTAATTTATTAAAATTTTTTTGTTGTAGCTCAAATGAAACCATATATAAATACGGATGAAAACCAAAAATGTTACACTTTAAAACTTTTTGCTCTTCATTGACAAAGAGTTTAGAACCACGCTAACAGAAGAGAAGGCCATTGCCAAGGCCGCAATAGCCGGGCTCAAGAGAAAACCCGTAAATGAATATAAAATTCCAGCGGCTATGGGTATACCAAGAACATTATACCCAAAAGCCCAAAATAAATTCTGCTTTATTTTTGCAAAAGTGTACTTGCTCAAAGATATTGCCAAAACAACGTCTAGTAGATTATCTTTCATTAAAATAATATCGCCTGTTTCCATGGCAATGTCTGTGCCAGAGCCCAAAGCAATGCCTAGGTCCGCCTGAGCCAAA
>JAQURU010000011.1 GCA_028715435.1 Minisyncoccota bacterium | reverse complement strand
AGGCCCATTAGGAAACTTTGGCCTTTCTGTTTGGCCGGAAATTAAGCCAAAAGGCGTTCGGGATGCAGCTTTTTTGGTTTTAAAAAAACAAGGCCAGCCATTGCATTTTTGCGTTATTGCCCAAAATGCTGGCGAATTGCAAGGAGAGCTTTTTAGTAAGAGGAAAATGCTTCCCCAAACAATTCATAACGAACTTATTAGAGATCCAAGATTTGTGCTGGTGGGCAGAGGCATATACGGCCTTGATGAATGGGGATATACTCCGGGAACAGTTAAAGAAGTAATTTATAAAATTTTAGAAGTGAATTCTCCCTTAGCTAAAGAGGAAATTCTTTCAGCTGTTCAAAAGCAAAGGATGGTTAAGCCCAACACTGTTTTTTTAAGCTTGTCTGATAAGCAAAAATTCAGTCGCAACACAGAGGGAAAATATATTTTAGCAATTAAAACCGCCTAACTCAGCTAGACGACCCCACCCCTCTGCCTTTGGCGGAGGGGTGGGGTCGGGCGAATTTCAACTTTAAATTTAAAATTTTTATCCAATGGATCCTTCTGCCTTATTACCAATTATTAAAGGAATTCTCAATATACTTTGGCAAATCTTTAAGGCCTGGTGGTGGCTTCCCTTGCCTTTTATTCTTTTTCCTAAATTAAAGTTTATCTACGAATGGTATATGAATGATAAATTTTGGGCTAAAGCTAACTGGACGGTTTTGGAAGTTAAGGTGCCCAAAGAAATAGACAGGCCCTTAAAAGCCATGGAGCAGGTTATTGCCAATTTTTGGACGCTTTATGACCCTCCTGATTTTAAAGAAAGATGGTTTGAAGGCAAGTATTTGTTAAATTTTTCTTTGGAAATTGCTTCAATTGACGGTAAAATCCATTTTTATATTTACCTTCCTGGAGGCATGAGGAAGGTTTTTGAATCCGCAATTTACTCTCAATATCCAGAAGTTGAAGTAGAGCAAGCAATGGATTACACTAAGCTTGTGCCAATGGATATTCCTAACAAAGAATGGGATATGTGGGCTTGCAACTTTAAAATGCATAAAAAAAGGTGTTATCCCATTAAAACCTACCAGAATTTTTTTGAACCAACCCAGGAAATTGAAGAAGAAAGAAGAGTAGACCCTTTATCAGTTTTACTTGAAGGAATGTCTAGGTTAAAGCCAGGAGAACAGTTGTGGTTTCAGATTATGCTAAAGCCAGTAAACAAGGACTTTGAGGATGATTGGCGGGTTGAAGGCAGGGAAGAATTGTCTAAATTGCTCAAAAGGCCCTTGCCAGCTCAAGATAACAAAACAATTGTGGGGGAGGCCTTTAATTTATTGCTGCATGACAAAGAGCCGTTTAAAGAAGAAGCCAAGCCAGAACCGCTTTTGCCCCCAGAGCTTCATTTAAGCCCAGGGGAAAAAGAAGTAGTTCAGGCCATTGAAAATAAAATGGGCAAGCATGGTTTTCAAGCCACTATTAGAATGATTCTTTTGGGTAAAAGAGATGTTTTTTTCAAGCCAAATTTGCGGCTTGTTTTGAATTTATCAACTGGTGTTTCTACAGCTAACTTGAACGGTATTCAGCCTTTTATGACCACTAAAATTGTGCCTCCAGCTTTTTTCAGAGAACAAAGGCTTTTTATTAAAAAACGAAAAATTATCAGGCGCTATCGAAGCCGCTGGCCTTATTATTTTCCCCAATATAAATCGGGCAGAGAAGGCGGAACTTTAATTTTAAATCCAGAGGAAATAGCCACTTTGTGGCATTTTCCAAGCAAGTCCTCAATGCCCGCAACCGGCCTTGATGCTATTGAATCAAAAAAAGCCGGCCCTCCTCCTAACTTACCAGTTGAGTGAAAACCTCGACCGACCCCACTTCTCCGCCAAAGGCAGAGGGGTGGGGTCGAGGCAAGAATTTAAAAAAATATGGCAGAAGAAATTACATTTTTCGGAGAAACAACCTTTCGCAATGAACGGAGAAAATTTGGTATTAAGTTAGATGATAGGCGAAAGCACGTTTATATTATTGGCAAAACAGGGATGGGCAAAACCCAGTTATTAAAGAATTTAGCCATTCAAGACATTAGAAACGGCCATGGAATTGGATTTGTTGACCCGCACGGTGAAGCAGCCAGCGAGCTTTTGGATTATGTACCCCAAGAAAGACTTAAAGATGTTGTTTATTTCAACCCCGCGGATTTAGACTATCCAATTAGCTTTAATGTAATGGAAAAAGTAGATATTGAATTCAGGCATTTGGTGGCCTCGGGGCTTATGGGCGTTTTTAAAAAGATTTGGCCCGATGTTTGGTCGGCTCGCATGGAATATATATTAAACAATTGTATATTATCACTTTTGGAATACCCTGGTTCAACTTTGCTGGGCGTTAACAGGTTATTGGCTGATGAAGAATACAGGGCCAAGGTAGTTGAACAAATAAAAGACCCAATTGTTAAGTCATTTTGGTTAAATGAATTTGCCAAATATTCCCAGCGCTACGAAACAGAGGCCACAGCTGCCATTCAAAACAAGATTGGCCAGTTTATTTCCTCTCCCTTAATTAGAAATATTATTGGCCAAACCCAGTCATCTATTGATATGAGAGCGATAATGGACCAAGGAAAGATTTTAATTATGGACTTATCAAAAGGTAGGATCGGGGAAGATTCTTCTAAGCTTTTGGGTGGGCTTTTGATTACCAAGCTGCAATTAGCGGCAATGTCCAGAGTGGACACACCAGAAGAAGACAGAAAAGACTTTTTTCTGTATGTTGATGAATTCCAAAATTTTGCTACAGAAAGTTTTGCTAATATTTTATCAGAAGCCAGAAAATATCGGCTTGATTTAACTTTAGGGCATCAATATATTGCTCAAATGGAAGAAACAGTCAGAGACGCTGTTTTCGGTAACGTTGGCACAATGATTGTTTTTAGGGTTGGCGCAGAAGACGCTGAATTTTTGGAAAAAGAGTTTGCTCCTAAGTTAACAGCCAATGACATTGTTAACTTGGGAAAATATAATGTTTATGTAAAGTTAATGGTTGATGGCATAGCCAGCGATCCTTTTTCTGCTCAAACTTTAGCTGGATTTGACAAGCAAGAATATTCAGAAAAAGAGAATATTATTAAATTTTCCAGAGAACATTATGCTAGCGAGAGAGAAAACATAGAAGAAGAAATTGCCCGATGGACCGGAGATTTTGTTTTAAGAAAAGATATCAAAAAACCGATTGAACTTTACGATGCCGTATGCCAAGAGTGCAAAAAAACTACTAAAGTACCCTTTAAGCCAGATAATAAACGGCCGGTTTTTTGCAAGACCTGTTTGAAAAAGCTTGAAGCCGAGAATAATCCCGAAAATCAGCCTTCTAATCAGCCAGCTGAAATAAGCGCAGAAACTAACCAAGAGCCGCGCAAGGGCTCTTTGGAAGAGCTGTTATTGCGCAACACTATATCTTTTTCCAAAAAACAACAAGCAGTTGTTAAAAAAGAGAAGCAAGTTATTAATAAAGAAAAATTGAAAGAAGCTATTAAAGAATCATTGGAAGATATCAAAAATCAAGAACAAGAAAAACAAGCTAAAGAGAAAATGGAAAAAGTAAAAGAAATTTCTCCTGGCCAAACTATCCAATTTTAAACTCGGACTTAGCTAAGCTAAGTCCGGCTAACTATATGTTTAGAAGCTTATACGATTATAATTTTTTTGGCAAAAAAGTTTTAGTGAGATGTGATTTTAATGTTCCTGTTTACAAAGGAAAAGTTCTTGATGATTTTAAAATAATAAAAGCGTTGTCAACCATTAAGTATCTAAGAGAGAGTGGCGCCAAGATTATTTTAGCAAGCCACATAGCGCAAGAAGGCCGGTGGCAAAAAGCTTCCTTAAGGCCAGTTGTTCCTGTGTTAGAAGGTATTTTAAACGAAAAGGTTTTGTTTTGCCCAAAATCTATTGGCTCAAAACCAAAGAGGATGATAGATAAGATGGGGCTTGGCAAGATTCTTGTTTTGGAGAATTTGCGAATTAACAAAGGAGAAGAAAGAAACGATGAAAAGTTTGCTAAGGAACTAGCTGCTTTAGCAGAAATTTATGTTGGCGAGGCATTTGGCTGTTGCCACAGAAAGCATAGCTCGATAGTTATTACCCCAAAGCTTTTACCTCATTTTATTGGCTTTGAATGCGAAAGGGAGGCAAATGTTTTAAGTTCTTTAATTGAAAACCCTCAAAGGCCTTTGGTTGTTTTAATTGGTGGCGCAAAAGTTGAAAGTAAGTTAAAAATGATTGCCAGGTTTTTGCCAATGGCTGATTATCTGTTATTCGGGGGGAAAATAGCCAATATATTATTGGCTATTCAGAAAATTATTGTTGGCGGGCCAAAACCCAGCCAAGAAACCAAAGACTTATTATTAAGAATTGACTTAACTAACCCTAAAATTAACTTGCCGTTAGATGTTTTGGCGTCTTTTAGTGAAGAAGGAATTCGCCAAATAGCGCCAGGGAGCGTAAGAAAAGAAGAAGAAATTCTTGATATTGGCCAAGCAACGATAGAAAAATTTTCAGAAATTATAAAAATAGCTAAAACAATTTTTTGGTCAGGAAATTTGGGCTTGGTTGAAGATTCAAATTTTAGAAACGGTTCTTTGTCTATTGCCAGGGCAATTATTAAGAATGAAAAAGCTCTTAAAATAGCAGGAGGAGGGGATACTGTTGCTTTTATCAGGGCTGAGGGCCTGGAAAAGGGATTCTCTTACTTATCTTCTGGAGGAAGCGCCTTGCTTGAATTTATTGCTAAAGGAACTCTACCTGGCATTGAGGCCTTAAAAATTTAGGAATGTTGCCCTGAACCCCATCCTTTCCCTTTTGCCAGTTGGCGGATAGCGAAAAGGGTGGGGTCGTTTATCTCAATCTATGCTTCACCAAATTAAAAATTTAAAAAAGGCGGCTAAGCGAATTAAACAGGCAGTAAAAAATAATGAAAGAATCGTTATTTTTGCTGATGCAGATCTGGATGGTATCACTTCAGCCATTATTTTAGAAGAAACAATCCAAAATTTGTTTAATAGAGTTCAGGTGCTTTCTAAAGGGGTCCATGCAGTTTTTTTTTCCAACAGAGAGGAAGGGGGATATGGCTTGAGCCCTGAGGCCCTAATGGACTTTAAGGGCTTAGCGCCGGCTCTTTTAATTGTTTTGGATTGTGGTATTAGCAGTTTTGAAGGAGTTAAACAGGCCAGCCAGGCAGGTTTTGAAGTAATGATAATTGACCATCACGAAGTTTTAGGCCAATTGCCTGCCCCTGCTTTAATTATTGACCCAAAACAACCAGGTGACAAATATGCTTTTAAAAAATTGGCCAACGTTTGCTTGGTTTATAAATTAAGTGAGGAAATTTTTAATCAAGAAATTCCCCAAACACTAAAAAGCAGCTTCTTAGAAATAGGGGCTTTAGGAGCGATAGCTGACATGATGCCCGAGGAAGATTGCAATAAAAGAATCATCCAAGAAGGAAGCGCTTGCTTAAATGGAACATTTAGACCGGGAATGAAGGCCATAATTGATATAGTTAAGTCAGAAAACGATGTTCCCAGAACTATTTTTAGCAAAATTGTTTTAGCTTTAAATATAACTGGAACGCAGGGGCATTTAACAGAAAGCTACATTCTTTTTAAAGAAAAGGATCCGGCTAAAGCCGCTGTTTTAGCCAGAAAGTTATTTGAAGAATCTCAAAAGCGTCAAATGCGGATAAAAGAAATAGCCCAAGAGGCCATATCAAAAGATAACAGCGCTTCGCCAATTGTTTTTGAGGGCAATGAACTGTGGGAACAAATTTTAACAGGCCCTGTGGCTTCGCGAGTTTGCAACAAAACACAAAAGCCTACTTTTATTTTTAAAATTGGTAAAGAAAAATGCCGCGGCTCTGTAAGAATGCCCCATGGCCTAGATGGAGTGCTGGCTTTAAAAAAATGCTCTGTTTTTTTAGAAGTTTACGGAGGCCATCCTCCAGCTGCAGGATTTACTTGTGCTAAAGAACAAGTTGGTGGGCTAAAAAAGTGCCTGGAAGAACACTTCCAAGGCAATAATTTTAAATTTTAAAACTCGAATTTTAAATGAATTTTAAATGATTTTTAATGTTAAATTTTAAAATGGGCTCGTAATTTAACATTTATAATTTTAAAATTAAAACTTGATTTAGAATTTAAAATTTAGAATTTAAAATTATTTTCTTATGGAAAAAATTATTATTTACACAGATGGGGGGTCTCGGGGTAATCCTGGAGAAGGAGCTGTCGGGGTTGTTTTTTGCGATGTAAAAGGCAACGTACTAAAAAAATATGGCCAAGCAATTGGCGTTTGTACGAATAACGAAGCAGAATACAAGGCCTTGATTTTTGCTTTCAAAAAAGCTAAACAAGTTTTTGGAAAAGATAAAATAAAAAATTTTGACATAGAGGTAAGAGCTGATTCAGAGCTTTTAATAAAACAAATGCAGGGAAAGTATAAAGTTCAAGATGAAAAAATAGGTAAATTGTTTTTAGAAGTTTGGAATTTGCGGGTGGAATTGCCTAATATTTTTTTTAGGGCAATTCAAAGAGAGCAAAATAAATTAGCTGACGCAATGGTAAATCAGGCCTTAGATAGCTCTATTGCTGTTCAAAAATTATTTTAAGCAAAAAAACTCCTCCGCTTTAGGCGGAGGAGTTTTTACTTTAGCAAAGCTATAAGCCGAATTCTGTTCCGCCAACTGGCGGAGGGCAATCATTTATCTTGTTCCTCGCTTACGTTCGGAATCTAGCGAGCTACTTTTTCGTTTCGGCAAATCCGGAGATTGTCGAAACGTTTGCTCTTGCACTCAGGAAAGGATTTAGCCGTTTCATTCTCAAGTTTCCTTTGAGAATCATCCTAGACCCGGTCTAGGATGCTTTTTACCTTTCGATAAAAAGCGTCTCTGTTCGCACCTCTCGGATTGCTCCGGACGGGAATTACCCGCTACCTTTTCCTTCGGCTTACGCCTCAGGATGAGTGTTCGGACTTTCCTCTAATCCCATAATTGTGATATTATGAGTTCAGCGATTGCCTGCTTTACTAAAGCATTTTTATTATATAATCTAATTTTATTTTTGTCAAATGATAAAAGCACTATTAAGCTCAAAAACCAAAACTATTTCTTTGGCCGCCTTTATCATAGGTATTTCTAGTTTTATAAGCTATGCATTGGGGGCTCTAAGAGATAATTTGCTGGCTAATTTTTTGCCAAACAAATTAGCAGATGTTTACTGGGCAGCCTTTAGGGTGCCAGATTTTATTTACGGCATTTTAATCACCGGAGGGATAACCGCTGCTTTTTTACCTGTTTTTTCTTCTTATTTTAAAAATAGCCAAAAACAAGCGCAAGATTTGTTTAGAGATGTCTTTTCAGTATTTTTTATTGCTTTGGTTGGCTTGTCATTTATTTTCTTTTTAATATCTCCTTGGCTTGTTAATTTTACAGTGCCTGGCTTTAGTACTCAACAAAAACAACAAACAATTGATTTAATGCGCATCATGTTTCTAAGCCCGGTTATTTTAGGACTTTCAGCTATATTTTCTAGTGTTTTACAATATTTAGATTTATTTTTTGCGTTTGCTTTGGCTCCAATTTTTTATAACATCGGTATCTTAGTTGGCATAATTGTGCTTTATCCTTTTTTAGGTTTGCCTGGCTTGGCTTTGGGGGTTATTTTGGGCGGATTGCTTCATCTGTTAACTCAAATTATTCCAGCTTTTAGAGCTGGCTTTAAACCGGTTTTTTCTTTACAAATCAAAGAAAAAACAGGGCTTTTAAGGATTTTTAAACTAATGGTGCCCCGAACTATTAGCTCAGCAGCTTATCAGGTTAATTTAATTGTTACCACAGCCATTGCTTCTACCCTTACAGCTGGTTCAATTAAAATTTTTAATCTTTCCAATAATTTGTATTGCGTGCCAATTGGTTTAATCGGCCTTTCCTTTGCGTCAGCAGTTTTTCCAACCTTGTCTAAAAGTTTTGCTGGGCTTTTAAAAGAAAAATTTTTAGAAGTTTTTTCTATAATTTTAAGCCGCATTGTTTTTTTTATTTTGCCATTAAGCGGCATTTTATTTATTTTAAGAGCTCAAGTTATTCGGCTGCTTTATGGAACCCAGTTTTTAGGCAGCGGTTATTTTGGCTGGTGGGAAACCAGGCTTACTGCTAGCTCTTTCGGGGTTTTGTCGCTTTCTCTGTTTGCTGCTTGTTTAGTGCCTTTTTTGGGCAGGGCTTTTTTTGCTTTACATGACACTAAAACACCCTTGAAAATAGCCATTTTTTCTATTGGCCTTAACATTGCTTTGGCCTTCTTTTTTGTGTGGCTTTTAAAAACTCCTGGCTTTTTTCAGAATTGGACAGTTAGCTTCCTTAAACTTAAGGACTTAACTGACGTTTCTGTTTTAGGCCTGGCTATTGCCTTATCTCTTTCTAGCATTTTTCAATTCGTGTTTCTTTTTTGTGGCCTGAAAAAAAAGATAGGCACTTTAGGTTTAGCGAAATATAAGGTGGTTTTTTTGAAAATGAGCTTGGGGGCTTTGCTTGCTTCTTTATCAAGTTATTTTTGTTTGAAAGTTGTAGGATACTTTTTGCCAAAGCTAAGCTTGGCTTTGGCAACCTCTAAAGTGGCTGGACTTTTCATTCAAACAGCAGTGTCAGCATTTTTTGGGGCAGGAATTTATTTGTTATTGTGTTTTTTAATGAAAATGCCAGAGCCAAGAATAATTTATCGTTATTTATGCAGGATAAAATCCGTAATTTTGTAATAATAAGTCATGTTGACCATGGTAAATCCACATTGGCGGATAGGTTTTTAGAAATAACAGGTGCGGTAAAAAAAGACAAAATGAAAGAGCAGTTTTTAGATTCAATGGACTTAGAGCGCGAAAAAGGCATTACTATAAAAATGCATCCCGTTCGTTTGGTTTGGAAACCAAACCAAACGGACACTTCTGGTTTAAAAATTAAAAATTTAAAATTAAAAATTCCAGATTCAGGATTTATCCTGAATCTGATAGATACTCCTGGGCATATTGATTTTTCTTATGAAATATCAAGAGCGTTAGCATGTTGCGAAGGAGCTGTTTTATTGGTTGATGTTAAGCAGGGGATTCAAGCTCAAACGCTTTTTAACTTAGAGCAAGCTCAGAAACAGGGCTTAGTAATTATCGGAGCTATTAATAAAATTGACTTAGCTCAAGAAGAGCAAATTGATGAGGCTAAAAAAGAGTTATCTTTAATATTGAATCAAAAACCAGAAGAAATTTTAGCAGTTTCTGGCAAAACAGGGCAGGGAGCGCAAGAACTTTTAGAAAAAATAGTGATCACCTTCCCTAGTCCCACTGATTTGACCCCGCTGCCTGATAAAGTTAAGGAGGGGAGTTGGGCGGTTGGCTGTGCGGCTAATTTTAAGGCCTTGATTTTTGATTCAAAATACGATCCTTTTTCCGGGGTGATAGCTTATGTGCGAGTTTTTAGCGGTGAGATTAGAAAAGGCATGAAAATTTATTTAATGGCCGGCCATTGCAGTTCAGAAGTAAAAGAAGTTGGGTTTTTTAAACCAGAACTCTTGGCAAGCGAATCGCTACAAGCGGGTGAAATTGGCTATATAAAAACAGGCATTAAACTTCCTGATAAAGTTAAAGTGGGAGATACGATAATAATACCAGATATCAAAAATCAAACATTAAATATTAAACCTTTGTTGGGGTATAAAGAGCCCCAGCCAGTTCTTTTCTTAAGTTTGTATCCAGCCATTGCAGATGATTTTGATATTTTAAAAGACGCTTTGCATAAGCACAAGCTGAATGACCCAGCTTTTGAGTTTCAGCTTGAGTCGCAAATGGCTTTAGGCAGGGGATTTCGCTGCGGATTTTTGGGCTCATTGCATGCTGAAATAACGGTTGGGCGGTTAAAAAGTGAGTTTGGCTTGAATTTAATTGCCACATCTCCCCAGGTTGTTTTCTTGGCTTTGTTAAAAAATGGGCAAACAATAGAAGTTTCTTCTCCTGCTTTATGGCCCGACGCTTCGTATATCCAAGAAACTCAAGAACCCTGGGTTAGGGTTGAAATTATAACTCCAAACCGTTACTTCGGCTCTCTTTTTAAGCTTTTCCCTAAGTTTAATATTACTTTAGAAACAACCCAAACATTAACCAGGGAGAAATCGCTTTTGATAGCCGAAGCGCCTTTAAGGGAAATTATTTCAGGCGGTTTTTACGAGATTTTAAAATCGTCAACCGAGGGCTATGCTTCTTTTAGTTTTGAACAAACTGGCTGCAAAAAAGCGGATTTGGTAAAGGTTGACGTTTTAATAGCAGGGCAAAAAGAAGAAGCTTTTTCAAAAATACTGCCCCAAGAAAAATCCTTTTCTGAAATGAAGATGTTTTTAAAAAAATTCAAAGAGGTTTTGCCCCATCAGCAGTTTGCTTTAAGTTTGCAGGCCTGTATTGGGGGCAATATCATTGCCAGAGAAACAATATCAGCTTTACGAAAAGATGTTACTGCAAAGCTTTATGGCGGGGATGTAACTCGGAAAATCAAGCTTTTGGAAGCTCAAAAAAAAGGTAAACAAAAATTAAAGAACCGAGCCGGGGTTCACCCCCGCACCAAAAGGTGTGGTGTGGGGGTAAATATTCCTGCCCAGGTATTTTTAGATATTTTGAAATGAAAAAAGTAAAAGGACACCCGATGTCCCGCAGCTGCGGGACATCGGGTGTCCTTTTATCTTCTAAATTGCGGAAGGGTGGGGCCGTTTGATTTTTTGTGGTATATTAAAAGAAAGCAGGTAAAATCAAAGAAATAACCATACTTAGAGAAACCAACACTACTAAAGCAATCCAAATAATTTTTACGGAATTTTTTTTAGGCATCAAATTAACTTTATTTAATTATACTTATTTTTATGAAAGAGCCAAGAGGAAAATTTTTAAAAATATTTGCCATTTGTTTAATTGCATTTTTAATTTTATTGATTTTTGGCAATTGGAGGTTAATGCAAGCCCGAAAAAATATTTTCGCCAAAATAACTTTAATGCAAAAAGAAATGCAAGGAGTTGTTAGTGAAAAAGAAATACTTGAAAGCAAGATTTCGCAAAGCCAAACCTATGATTATTTAGAGAAAGTAGCCAGAGAAGACCTTAATTTTAAAAAGCCGGGAGAAGTCACAGTGGCATTTCCCAGCCAGAACCAGTTGCAAGAAAGCCAAATTAGCCAAAAAATAAAGGGTTTGTGGCAAAAATTTTTAGAAATGAGGAAACAGGAAAAAGAGAAACAATAACGCGAGAGTAGCACAGTGGTAGTGCGCTTGCTTCCCAAGCAAGTAACGCGGGTTCGATTCCCGTCTCTCGCTATGAAAATTCCTAATTAACCTAATTTCTAATTTCTAAGTAAGCCCCAATTAAAAAATGACTAATTGGGATTTGGTTTTTAGACATTATTTAGTAATTAGTAATTAGAGCAATTAGAAATCATATTGGCCAGCGTAGCTCAGTTGGTAGAGCAGGGCTTTCGTAAAGCTCAGGCCGCCAGTTCGATCCTGGCCGCTGGCTCACTTTATTTTTACCTAAAATTGTGCTATAAACATCATATAAAAACATGTCGGAAAATTTAACTGCTTCAATTGAAAATTTGTCTAAAAAATTGCGCCAATTGGAGCAACGTCTTTGACATACCAAGCAAGCAAAAAGAGCTTATTTCATTGCAAAACAGCTTTACTAAGCCGAATTTTTGGGGAAACAAAGAAAAAGCAGCCAATATTCAAAAAACAGTCAGCGTTTTACAAGAAGACCTCAAGCTTTTTTCTTTTTTAGAGCAGGATTTCAAGGATATTCAAGATTTGTGGCTTTTAGCTCAAAAAGACAATGAATTGCAGAACCAAATAGAAAAAAAGGTAGTCAACTTTGAGAAATTATTAGATGAAAAGTTGTCAGAGGTCTATTTTTCCGGGGATTATGATAAAAAAAATGCCATTTTAACCATTCAAGCTGGCGCAGGGGGCAGAGACAGTGAAGATTGGGTGTGCTTACTGCTAAAAATGTATCAAAAATATTGCGAGAAAAAGGGCTGGGAGTGCAAAATCTTATCTCAAACATTCACCCAAGGCGGGGGCCCTGAAGGAAGAATTGGAATTAGAGAGGTAGAAATGGAAATAAAGGGTAATGCTGCTTTTGGTTTTTTGAAAAAAGAAAGCGGAGCTCATAGGCTCGTTCGTTTGTCGCCGTTTTCTGCTAAGCAATTACGCCATACTTCCTTTGCCAAAGTTGAAGTTATTCCTAAAATAGAAGAACAAGAAATAACTAATGAAATTTTAAAGCCAGAGGATTTAAAAATTGAAATGTTCAGGTCATCGGGTGCTGGCGGGCAGAATGTTAATAAAAGGGAAACAGCTGTCAGAATAACACATACACCAACTGGGTTAGTGGCTACTTGTCAAACAGAAAGATACCAAGGGGTTAATAAGAAGATTGCTTTGGAAATTTTAGCTGGGAAAGTTTTACATCTCAAAGAAAAAGCCAGAGAAGAAGAAATAGCCAAACTGCAGGGCAAAACAATATCAGCTGATTTTGGCCATCAAATTCGTTCTTATGTTTTGCATCCGTATAATTTAGTAAAAGACCACCGCACCAATGTAGAAACAACAAATACCCAAGCGGTTTTAAATGGTGATATAGGCTTATTTATAGAGAATGAAATTCAATTATGTTAAAGTTTCAAAACTTAACAAAAATTTACAATACCCCAGCAGGGAAAATAGTGGCTTTATCAGGTGTTAGCTTTGAAGTTGCTTCTGGCGAGCTTGTTTCAGTTGTTGGAAAGTCTGGTGCAGGAAAAAGTACATTAGTTAAAATTTTAACCAGAGAAGAAAAGCCAAGCAGAGGAGGAGTGTTTTTTCACGATACAAACATTTGCGAGCTAAAGGGAAACAAATTGCAAGAAATGAGAAGAAGAATTGGCGTGGTGCACCAGGATTATAAATTGCTTTGCGAGAAAAATGTTGAGGAAAACTTATGCTATATAATGCAAGTAATGGGGGTTTGTGATCAAACCATTAAAAAAGATGTGCAAAAAGTTTTAGAAATTGTTGGCATTGAAAACAGGGTTTTGCATTTTCCTCACGAGCTATCTGGGGGTGAAAAACAACGTTTAGCAATTGCCAGGGCTTTAATCCACAGGCCGGAAGTGATTGTGGCTGATGAACCAACTGGAAATTTAGATTTATACAATACTTACGAGGTTATTAACTTGTTTAAAAAGATCAATGAAATGGGAACAACCATCTTGCTTTTCACACACGATAAAGAGGTGGTTGATTCTTTAAAAAAAAGGGTAATCACCTTAGATCAAGGCAAATTAATCGGTGATGATAAAAAAGGAAAATTTATTTTATAAAAATATGTTTACATCATTTAAAAGAATAATTAAATTTGGTTTGCTTGGGTTTTGGAGGAATAAAAATCTTAGCTTGCAGGTTATTTTTATTATGGGAGTAGTTGTTGGTACTATCACTTTTCTTTTTTTGTTTGAGCAGTTCAGTAATTTTTTGATTCAGCAATCAGAGCGGAAAGTTGATATTTCAGTTTACTTTAAAAAGGATGCTTCCGAAGAAAGCATTTTAAATTTAAAAGAACAGCTCAACGGTTTATCGGGGCAAGTGGAGGAGGTTACGTATATTTCCAGCCAAGAAGCTAATGAAATATTCATTGCTAAACATCAAGATGACAAGTTTTATTTAGAAGCATTAGGCCAAGTTGAAGGGAGCCCTTTTTTGCCTTCTTTAAATATAAAAGCTTTTTCTTCAGCCAGTTATGCTTACATTGATAATTTTTTGCAGAATGAACAGACCAATAATTTAGTTGAAAAAATTTCTTACAGTAAAAATAAACAAGTTATTGATCAACTTTTCTATATCACTTCAAGCGTAAAAAAAGCAGGCCTGGTGGGAGGGATAGCCGTAGCTTTATTGGTTATTTTGATAACTTTTAATACTATTAAACTTACTATTTTCTCATTAAGAGATGAAATATCTATCAGCCGGATAGTTGGCGCTTCTAATTGGTTTATAAGCGGGCCGTTTTTAGTGCAAAGCATTTTATATGGCATATTTGCTGTTGTTATATTTGACGCTATCTTTGTTGGTGTAATTTTGTTTTTAAATACGAAACTGCAAGTTTTATTTTTGGATTTTAACTTGATAACTATTCTAAAAAACAATGGCTGGTATTTACTGCTTGCGCAGATAGGAACTGTTTTATTCTTGGGCGCTGTTTCTTCGTTTCTAGCTTCAAGAAAGTATTTAAAAACATAAGCAATTCGGAGGTCGTCTAGTGGTAGGACAGTGGGTTCTGGCCCCACTAACCGAGGTTCGAATCCTTGCCTCCGAGCACTTCGACTTGCTCTATTCGCTTCAGTGCACGCCAACAAAAAGCCCTCATCAATAAGGGTTTTTTGTTTATACTCTGTAATCTTTACTTGATTTTCACAAAAATCAGTTTAAGATATAGCTAAGTTAAATCTTGTATTATTAATAATTGAATAGGAGGTGAGTTAAGTGTTTTTTAGCAAAAGAACAAAGATACAAGAAATACCCAAAAAACCAACTACGGTTGAAGGCTGGAAACAGGTTCTAATTTATCCAATCGAAGACCTCTTAGTTCCGTTGGGTTTGTTTGCTCCATTTCCGTATAATTTGGTTCACACTGATTCTATTTATGCCGCTGAAACAATAGCATCGCCCTATCCTTTTGGAGGGTTGAATGGTTCGCTTTTAACTTCTTTTGTGAGGAAAGGGGTAGCGAATAGGATAGAAAGAGCGCGTAGGTTTTTACCAGAGGGCTACACTTTCGTGATATGGGACGCTTTTAGAACCTTAGAGGTTCAGCAAGCTCTATTTGATTGGTTTTACA
>JAQURU010000062.1 GCA_028715435.1 Minisyncoccota bacterium | reverse complement strand
CGCCTCTAAACATTTCTTTTATACCTGGACTCGTGCTTATAATCTGGAAAAGGCTCTCGTCTACCTTGTAATTATTTGTTTTAAAAATTTCATTAAAAACAATTCCATAATGCACTAAAAATTTAAACCTTTCATTGCTTATCCAAGGCCTAAATTTTTTGCCAATAGGATCATCTACTCTCTTTATCGAAGTGCTGGCTTCCTCCCATTCGCTAATACTTTTTGGCAATTTAACTTTATAAGTGTCTTCAACAGCATCATAAAGCTGGGTTTTTGGCAATGGCAAGAAAAAATAAGCATCGCCCCTAGCAAAAGGGCTTGCTTGTTTAATTTTGAACATCATCTCAATATTATCTCTTAAGTCCTCGTCTGTTTCAGTGGGTAAACCAATAATAAACGAGGTATTAGAAACTATGCCTTTGTTATGTAGTTTTTGCACCTTATCAGGCACACTGGCTAAGTCTAATCGCTTATCAACATATTTTTGCAATCTGGGCGAGGCTGTTTCCACAGAAAAAATAAATGTTTGCACTATCCCTGCCATTGCCTCTATTAATTCATCATCCAAGCAGTTAAGATGCCCTATGCACTCTTCAAGATAGAAATTATTTTTCCTAAAGTAATCAAATATTTCTATTGCTCTTTGTTTGTTCACTAAAAAATTGTCATCACCAAAAGTGAAAACTGTTGCGCCAGTTTTTTGGTGAATGTATTCTATTTCTGCTATAACATGTGGGGCAGTTCTAAACCTCCAAGGAGGAACGGTTGATCTGAAATATTCATCAATTGAATGTTTGTAGCAGAATTTACAATTAAAAGGACAGCCCTTACTGGACATTATTAAAAAATAATAAGGCACCTGCTCTTTGTTAAAGTTCTTTCCAAACAGTTCCCATTTTGGAATTGGATAATCATCAAGGATTAATTTGGGAATCCGGGGGGGATTATTAACTACTTTATTTTGTTTTATATAAGATATACCCTTAATGTTTTCTACGCTCAATTGATTTTCCAAAGCTAAAGCCAGTTCTAAAAATGTTTCTTCGCCTTCAAAACGAACAATATAATCTGGCTTGTATTCATTTAAGCAGGCTTCGGGCTCAATAGAGGCCATTATCCCCCCCCAGATTATTGGTAAATCAGGATTAATGCTCCTAACGAGCTCTGTAATCTCTCGGGCATTTTTTAAAAATTTTCCAATAATCACTGTCATACCAACGCAAACATAATCATTGCTTTTGATCTTTTGGCTAATCAATGCTGTATAATTTTCTTCAATATGCGTATCTATTATCTCAACAGAAAAACCATGCTTATCAAGATAAGAAGCAATATACAACAAACTTACAGGGGGTGCGTCTCGATGCACTTGCCTGTAAGTTTTTTTCTTATAAACTTCGTGCTCATCATCATGATAATGGCCAGGATTAATTAATAATATTTTTTTCATATATATCTTGATCATGCAAGCAAAAAAAGCCATTTTTGTCGTCAATAAATTCAATGTCTTGCATTTTTTCGTTAGAATCAATCATATATCTTGAAGAAATGACTTTTTTAATATTAGTTTTTCGCAAAGCTAAATAAGTTTTGTAGCTCCAGACATTGCCAGGGGGTACGAAAATAGTTATGGGCCTTTCAAAATAACTTTCTAAAATTTCCTGGGATTTTAAAATATGCTCAGTATGTACTGCTTGGGGCAAATCAGGCCAAAATTCTCGATGAAATTTTCTGTTCGAGCCCCAAAACCTCGGCAAATGTTTACCAACAATACAATGGGTTAGGCCATGGTTGGCTATCTCTACTTTGCCCTCCTGCAAAGCTTTCTTCAAGATTGCGGCTTGTTCTGGAAATTTTTGAGGGAAGGGGGTTAAAGAACTGTCTTTTTCAACCCAAGAGGCAGTTATTGCCACCATGGACTTTATATTATTTTTCTCAAAAACTTCAAAGACGTTTTCCCACTCGTTTGCTGTTAACTCTTTGTATGGGCCCCATTTTTTAAACGGCCAACTACGTTTCAAAAACCAGAAATTGCCGATTTTCCATTTACCATATTGTTCAAACTGTTTGGTTGAAGCCCCCACATCATCAATTCTAAAAATTTTATTGTTGTTTAAATTCATTTTGATCTATTTAAGATTAAAGCAAAAATACTAAAAACTGGCACGGCTATTAGCAAGACAAAAAAAGGCATGTTATCGCTTTGATACTTGATTAAAAAATAAACTATTGAAAATAATTGAACAGCACACAAAAAAATTGCTATATCTTTTAAAATTTTCATATTATTTTTGAGCGGTTATGAAGTAGCCAGAAGCATAAACTGGGTCTTTGGAAATTGTGAATATAGGAATAAACAAAACCAAAAACAAATAGGGCAGGTATAAAATGTATTTTATGGGCTTAAACTTTAACTTAGCAATTTTGCCCCGTAAAATATCTAAAATAATGGTGTAAAAATTGCCAATTGGCTTTATTTCTTTAGCGGAAAAATTTTTTAAAAGATCGTTTTGCCAAAAATCAGCTGTGAACCTTAAATAATCTTGATGTGTTTTATACATAAACGGACAAGACAAAACTAATCTACCCCCTGGCTTTAACACTCTATAAATTTCGCTAATGGCTTTTTGAGGGCTTTTTATATATTCAAAAACTTCCAGGCAAATTATATTATCAAATGATCCATCATTAAACCGTAAATCGTTAACATCGCCCAATTGAACATCTTTGTCCTTATTGGCTTTAATGTCAATGGCAACTGGCTTTTGTTGTAAAAGCCAGTCATAGCGCCTGTTAGCTGAACCAACATCCAAAACACTGCCCTGCAGTTTGGGCAGCTCTTTTTTTAAATATTCTTCCAAGCAATTTCTGTGCGGGGATAATTTTATATAATTCAATGGAAAAATCATTTTTTAATCTTATTTAATATTTTTAAGCAAAAATTAATCAAATTGCTAAAAGTAAAAGCCAGACCTGCTAAAACACCAGCTTCTCGAGTTATGTAAAAACCACTTTGGGCTTGATCAAATATTCTTTTGGCAAAATTAAAATAAGCATTGGCAGTTTTCTCTAAAGAAAAAACTTGTAAATTTTTTTGATAGCTTAAATAATTATTGGCAATTTTCTCAATTTTAAGCAGCAAATCTTGGGCGTTTTCAAAAAGCTCCCCTCCTTTGCCAATAATTTCTGGATTACTTGACGAATTAAAAGCCAAACAAGGCAAGCCACAACTTAAAGCTTCTATTAAAGCATTGGAACAAGATTCAACCTTGCTCCCTGAAACAAAAATATCGCTTTGTTTTATTAGCTTAGCTAACTGGACTTGTTCTGTTGGGCCTAATGTTTTTATATTTTTAAACTTAAAAAGATTTTGGCCAATAAAGGTCATTTGATATCTTCTAAAATCTAAATTCTCATCTAAAAATTTGTAGATATCAAACCCCTTCAAGGCACTCGAAGACCAGGAAGCAGCGATAATTTTAATTTTGCCAAATTTTCTGAACTCTGTTTTTCCATTTTTATTAAAAATTTGCTCGTTCGGAGCATTATAAATTACTGTTTCAAAACCTTTATAAGGAAAAATCTTCTTGTTTTGGCTTTGAGACCATTTTGACTGCCATACTGTTCCATCGGCCACCAAGCTGTTTATTTTAAAAATGGCTTTGTCCAAAAAGGCCTCTTTAGGCCTATAGCTTCCTAGAGGGCCGTTGATTCTGTGGATAAAAATTTTAGAAGGAAATTTTCTTTTGGCCCCAAAAGCTTTTTTTAACCAATGATGGCTGTTGAATAAAACAACATCAGCCTTGGCAAGCTCATCTTCATAAACACCAATACTTTGCCAATAGTATCTTAAAGCCTTTAAAAACTGGTTTCCCCCTCCTCCCTTGGGCCCCACTTGAAATGGAAACAAAATATGTATTTTTATCCTCACATCAAGCAAATCCTTTTTATTTTCAGGGATATTTTGTTTACCGTTGTTTGTTATAGTTTGGGGGCTCATAGCTCTTTTTTTGCTTTATC
>JAQURU010000010.1 GCA_028715435.1 Minisyncoccota bacterium | reverse complement strand
AATTATTTTATACTCTGGCCCTGTTCTTTTTAATACACTTTCCATTAACTCAATTGCTTTCACAGGGATTATTTCCTCAAAACTTTTCATTATGTTTGGCCTTTCTTCTGGTTCTATTCGTTTGAAAATCCATTCTTTTACGCGAGCCAAAGTGATGTGGCCAATAAATTTTTTGCCAACATCAAACTCTTTAGCTAAGTTTTCTAAATTTTTGCTTCTTTCTGTTACTAACCAAATTAAGCGAGGCGCTTGCTTTTCACTATCATAGCAAATTTGTTTTGTTTTTATCTCAAATTCTTTTTGGTTTTTAATTGTGTTGACAATGTTTTCAGTTATTTTTGGAATTTGGCTATCCCCTACTTCACCAATAAATTTTAAAGTTAAATGCAAGTTTTCCATTTCCACCCATTTGAAAAGCCCTGCTTTGATATAATCTTCGCCAAACTGGCTGTTGATTTCCTTTTGCATGCCAAAAAGCTTTCTTTTCAATTCCATTGGCAAGTTTATGGCAATAAATAACCGCCTTGTTTTATCCATAAAATAATTTTAGCCCCAAATTGCGAAATTGCAACTGGGGCTAAATTGTTTGACTATTCTTTGAAACTTTCTATTGCCTCCTCTTCGTCATAATATTTTTCAAAGATCTGGTTAAGTTTTGTAGTGATTAATAAATAACGAATGCTCCTTCCCACGTTTAATAACACCAGCTTTTGACTTTGTTTGGTAAGTGTGGTATAGGCAGCCACAAAAATACCTAGCCCAACACTATCTATCATGGGCACTTCTTTTAAGTTAATAATTATTCCTTTTTGAGGTTTATTGTGAGGTTTATCCAGCTCTTCCCGTAGGATTTTGTTAAAATCAAATCTTGCGTCACCTACCAACTCTCCCCATAAATCAAAAATAGTTATATCTTCCTTATACCTAACACTTATTTCCATCTTAATTTCCTCCTTTTTTATAGAACATTTAGAATTATAGGCCCAATTTACTCCTCTTTTATCTAAAAATCAAGATTAATAACCGCTAACAGTGTATTTGCTTTCTGAAAAAACAAACCTGTCTTTAGAGGTTATATTAATTATTTCATCAACTGCATGGAATAAATTAGGCAAAGCCAAAACCTCTTTTTTAGGTAGCCAAAAGTTTTCTCCACCTGCAGGATTTTCAATTAAATCCCCTCTTGTATCTTCAACTTTAAATACAAAAAAATATTTATCTTCCAGCAATTTTCTATTAATATCATAGTCCATTTTATGTTTAATTCCGTTTAAGAAAAATTTGCCTGTTAGGCCTGCTTCTTCCATAAATTCTCTTTTGGCGGCTTGTTCCACAACCTCTCCCCACTTAATTTTGCCGGTAATAAAGCCATGGCAGCCAAAATAAGGTTGTTTAAGCCGTTTTTGAACTAAATATTGCTTCTGCCCCTTAATTTCCCTTATTCCTGCCACTGCCACGCTTATTTTAGCTTGTTTTTCTAACATTGCTTGATTGCTGTCAACGTCAAGCCGGCCAGCAAATTCCTTGCCAATAATGGTTAAAAAATAGCGGCTTTTTTCCTTGATAATCAAACCTCCCTCAAGCAAGCTTTTTATATGAAAGGTAAAGTGGTCATTGGAAAGATTTAAGCAATTAAGCTCGCTGAACCTTGCTTCTGGATTAAAAAGAAGGGTCTTTAAAATTTCAATTTGAGCTGGGTGCAAAACAATATCTTTTCTCATAATTTTAATTTTTGTTTATTGTATGGCAGGGAAAAATTAAATCAAGTGAAGGGAGCTTAACTAAATATATTATTGAATTTTTGGTTAAAACAGATACAATTGACCAATGGAATTTCAAATAGCTAAAAATAAAATATCAGAAAATATTGATGTGGCCATAATGCGAATGGCTGGGTATCATAAACTGCTCCTCGACTCAGCTCAAAGCAGGCAGGCAAGTTTTGTTAAGCCATTAAGTTTGGCTGGGTTTCCAAGATTTCATGTTTATTTAAAAGAAACAAAAACCGATTATATTTTTAATTTGCATTTAGACCAAAAAAGAACAGTTTACAACAAAGCCAAAGCCCACCAAGGCGACTATGACAGCCAAATTATTGCAGAAGAAGTCCAAAGAATAAAGAAAAAATTGCTGTTATAACATGCAAAATCAAGAGATTGCCCAACAATTAAATAAAATAGCGGATTTGCTGGAAATTAAGGGTGAAAGGCAGGTTTTTAAAATAAGGGCTTATCGTAAAGCGGCTTTAATATTGGAAAATTTTCAAGGCGACCTGGCTTTAATTGCCAAAGAAGAAGGTATTGGTAAAAGCATTGGCCAAAAAATTGAAGAGTATTTAAAAAAAGGAAGAATTAAACTCTTGGAAGAATTAGAGCAAGAAACAGCCATAAGGCAAGTTATTGCTCATTTTTTTGAAAGTAAGGGCCTGGACTTGAAAGAATTAAAAGAAAATGCTAAAAAAAGGACTATTGTTTACTCCAGATACACCAAGCCAGCCAAGCAGCTTATTGAACTGTCTGGGGGCATTGAGGAAGCTAAAAAAGCCATTGATAAGGTTGCTTCATGGGCAAACTCTCGGGCATTGGATTACACCATTGAAACAGTTTTTAAAAAATGGTTGGAACTAGATAGATTAAAGCCAAAAGAAATTGTTAAAAAGCCATTTTATGAGGGCTTACCAATGATGTTTTCACAAGCTCAAAAAAAATGGTATGTTATTAATGATAATGGCGAGTGGTTAGAATTTGCTGACAAAGAAGATAAAATCGAATGGCGAATTATAAAATAATATGTTGAGTCACACAGATCTAAAAAAAGGAACTCTTTTTATTTACAATGGCCAGCCATATGAAGTGGTGGATTTTTCGCTTAACTTTCAGGGCCGGGGCAGTTCTACCAGCCAAATTAAGATGAAAAATTTAATAACTGGCAATACTTTATCCCAAAATTTTAAAAGTGGTGATAGCTTTCAGGAAGCAGAAATTGAAAAAAAGCAGATAAAATTTCTATATGCTAACAAGGGAGAATACTTTTTTTGCGAAGCTGCCAATCCCGCTAAAAGATTTTCATTAAGTAAAGAGCAGATTGGCTTTGGTATCCAATACTTAAAAGAAAACACCCTTGTTGACGGGCTTTTGTTTAACGAAGAAATTATCAACGTGGTTTTGCCAATCAAAGTTCAGCTTAAAGTCATTGAAGCAGCTGCTTATTTGCGAGGCGGAAGGGCTACAGAGGGCACTAAAGAAGTGATCTTGGAAACCAAAACTAAAATACAAGCGCCTTCTTTTATTAAAGAAGGCGACTTGGTTGAAATTAACACGGAAACAAATAGTTATGTCCGCCGCGTTGAATAAATTTCCTTAATAAGCTCAACGAACATTGCGCTGCTCCAGGCCTGGCTGAAACAGCCTTGAGACAAAAGCTGGTTTGCTGAACTAAGCTCTGCATGGCACGAGATAGCACCCATAGTTAGTATCTCGGTGGCGCTGGCTTCTAAAATTTTATTAATATATTGCTTATATCTTTCCGGATTGGTTTTGTAAAGCACTAAAGCGGCTAAATTGTTTAAATAAAACCAAGAATCTCCGCTGTGATAACTTTGGGGTTTCTCGCCAGTATGAAAAGGATTAAAATAAGGTGAAGTTTTGTCGATTGTGGCCAAGCCTCCCCAATCAAGCCACAAAGCAGGCAAAATATTATCAAAACAGTTTTGCCACTCTTTTTTTGTTAAAAGTTCCGGATAGACATAGGCAGCTAAGAATGCATTAGGCCTAATGGTTTGGTCGTTTGACCCGTCGAACAAAAAATTGTTGTTCCAGAATTTTTCTTTTACTTTAAATTTTAAGCCTGCTTCTAATATTCTATATTGTGATTTTTTAGTTAATTCAAAGGCTAATTTAAACATATAAAGCCTTAAGGCCTGTATTTCAATTCGTTCTCCTGGCCTATCAATTGAATCCATCCAAGTATCAGCACCAAAACATAAAGCCAGCTCTTTGTTAGTTGACGATTTTACTAATCCTTGTAGTGATTTTTCTAAATATTTTTTTATCTTCCAAACAGTAAGTTCATTCATTTTTTTATTCTCTAATTGTTCTCCTATTCGTTTAAAAAGCCAGCCAGTTCCGTCTGCGTTTTGGCTTATACCTTCGTTTAGTTTATTTGGCAATTGCCCATTTTCTCCAATCAAACTAAGCATTTCTAAGCATATTCTCCAAGCAACATGCGATTGTTTTTGAGAGATTGCTTTTAAAGATATTAATTCGTCTCTTGAGTAAACATTAAAAAACCAAGGCAAGCCAGCTTCAACATATTCTTGGCCATTTTCTTTAAAAATAAGCTCTCCTAATGAATTTTGGGCGCAATAATATGCCATAGCTAATTTTTGATTTCTTAGCTTGGCCCAATCTATTGATTTTTTGAGTTCTTTCCTCTTTTCTTTTTTTAGTTTCCAGGTTTTTTTAAAAATTAAATTCGCCTCTTCAATTGCTTTTTTGGGGCTGTCCCCTACTGCAAACACCGCTTTGGTGCATCTTATTTGCAAGGCCCACAAAACAAACCTCTCAAAAGGCGGAGAGTTTCTTTGCTGGTCTAAGTTATAAAATCTTTTAACCCATTGCTCTTTTTTTAGAATATGGGCCGAGCTTGTTTTAATAGCTAAAAATATTTTCTCTTGCTTATTAGAACATTCAATAATAACTGTTTTTCCCTTGATTTCAATTTTATAAAATCTTTCTGCTTCGTTGTTGTTAAAAATCTGTTTGAAATCTAAAAACAAATCAAACGAAGCAGCCTGGCTTGTTTCATAAACTAATCCCCTATTGTTTTTTGGCAGAAAAAAGCTTTCTTCCACAGCCCCTTTTTTTGTTTTTATTTTTCTAACAAAGCGCCAGAATTCATTTTTGACTTCCAATACTTTTTCTTGATCAGTTAAAGATATGCTTTCAATAATTTTAAATAAATTGTTATCATTTCGTACGAACCAACCTTGATAGCGGCTTAGATTTTCTTTAAAAAAACTAACATAATCCCCTCTTTTATTGGCAGTTAAGAAACCAATATTATCATTGGTTTTAGCTTGCCAAACTGCTTTTTTCAAAAAGTTTTTATTTAATTTATGAGTTATTTGCATGCTTTATTATGAGCTGTTATATAATTTTTTATTAAAACTTCCCAGTCAGCTAAATCAGCTAGTCTTCTAGCTTGAATTTTATTTTCTACTCGTTGCCCCATGGGAAGCTTGCAGAAGTTATAGAGAATTTTTGTTAAATCGCTTACAGTTTCCTCGTCGCTTTTGCCCAGCCTTTCTAAAATAAAAACGCCAGGCAATTTTTTACCCTTTATATATTCATTGCAAAATCGGCCAAAGCCAGCTAAATCAGTTGTTATACTAGCCACGCCTGAAGCAGCTGCTTCAAGGGGTGTATAGCCCCAGGGCTCGTAAAGCGACGGGAAAACCCCTAAATGACTTCCCTGAACAGCTTCATCGGCTGTTAGGTTTAGAATACCGTCTGCGCCGTTTAAGTAAATTGGATAAAAAATAACCTTTACTTTATCCGTTTCTGAATTTTCTAAGCCTGCTTGATAGAGCATTTCCAGAATTTCATCATTGGGGTTTTCTAAATTATGAGTGCAAAGTGGGGGCTGGCCCTGTTTTTTAAACTTTAAAATCTTATTTTTTATTTCTATTAAGGCCTCTTCTTTGTTGGCAAAAACATCTGTTTTTTCCATTTTCCCTCCCTTCACCAAGGCTTGTAAAATGTTGCCCTCAACATCTTCCTCAATTGATTCTAAGTGGTCTTTAATATCAGTGTAAATTTCTCTTGATTCGATGAGCTCTCTTTTAATGCTTTGAATTTGAGTTGGCACCCAAAAAAAAGTTACTATGGTTTTTTTGCTTTTTTCTTGCTTTAGTTTTTTGTTTAATTCGCTCAGTGATTTTATAAAAACATCAATGCCCTTATTTTTTAGTTCATAGCGGCCAATTGTAAAATAAAAAAGGGTTTCTTTTAAATCAAAGCTATAGAATGGAAAAAAGTACCAAAATATAAAATTTCTTATTTTATCCCGCTGTAATTTATGCTTAATTGAGATTTCTTCAATAAAAGGAAATCTTGACATATCAAGTCCATTGGGTAATAAAACATCAGGAAATTTTCCTAAAATTGTTTCGCTTTCTAAAGCAGTAATATGGCTAACAGTGGTGAAGACATCGGCTGATTTAGCACAAGCTTGTTCAAGTAAGTGTTTGGATTGAACACCGTAGCGATAAGCTTGCTCATGAGAATTTATTTTTCCCAAAAAACCATCTACAGGTACATTGGCATTGGTTAAGGTGCGGCCCAAAACAGTGGCGTGAGTGGTAAAAACAGAACCAACAGGGCTTTGTTTTGTTTTTAAATATAAAAGCCCTGCCCCTGAAAGCCATTCATGGAACTGGGCAACAATCTTTTTTTTTGGCATTGCTTGGGATAATTTTTCAATTACCCTGCCGCTCGCATATGCCCAAACAACTGGCTCGGTATAGTCTCGAGGAGATTTCCAAGAATCAACCTTAAAATTGTCCCACAATTCTTTTTTTATTTGGTCGGCTTTTTTCAACCATTGGCTAAAGTCAATCAAAATTGCTTTTGGAACGCCCGAAACGAGCCAATTCCCAAATTTTAATTTTAGCCCTTCTTTTTCTAAATCTAAACATAGCCCTTCCCAGTTTTTGGGAATTTTTTCTTCTTCAAATTCTCCTTTGGAATTTTGGTTAAAATAAGGGCCGATCAGGCAATAGTTTTCTTTATAATATTCTATAGTTGGCCTGGCTTTTGATTTTAACACAGTCCATATTCCCCCCACTTTATTACAAACCTCCCAAGACACCTCGAATAAAAAATCGGCTTTTGGTTTTATTATTTCTTCCAATTTATGTTATGACTTTTTTAATTCAGCAACAACCTTTTTCAAAGCCTCTAATTTTGTCTTGGCTTTTTTGAGCTCAGTGGCTAATTTTTTGTTTTGTAAAACCTCTTCTGTCCACTTAGCAAAATCGTTCTTGGCTTTATTAACATGAAACGAATATGTTTCATTGGCCATTTCTTCTAAAGCAACTTTCAGGTCTTTTAAATCGCTTAAAATTCGCCCGTCCTTTGCCCAAAATCTTGAAGGACCTTCTGCTTTGACAGTGCCTGTATTGGACTTTATTGATATTTTTTTAACTATCATATGATAATGAAATCCCTTGCCTTTTACGGCTTAGGATGACACCTTAGGTGTCACGCGACCTTTACTTTTTTATTATACCCATTTTTAAGTTTATGTTGCAAATCATTTAGAATATTCATATACGAAATAAAACATTCGTAAGGGCTTTCGTATGGGTTGAAATACTGATGAACATCTGCATCAGAAAACCACTTTGTGCACATATAATAAAAGTGATCTGACGTTTGTAATTTCCTCCATTGCTCAATAAGAGGCCTGCTTTTTGTTGATATTACCAACGGTTCTAATTCGTATATTTTTTGCACGGCCTGTTTTTGCATTTGATTACCTGTCCAAGCAGACAGGTCTCTTTCGGTGTCGGCCCAAGAAATTGTGTTTGGGCAGTCAATTTCCCCCACTGGATTATAAGCTTTGCTTGCCTGGGATGGTGTTTTGAAATTATTGTCTTTGTGTTTTAAAATTTCGTTAGGCAGATTTTCTAAAAAATTAAAAATGCCAGTATCTTCCCATTGGTGTTCTCCAAAAGTTTCGTAATCCATAAATAAATTAACCACTTGGCCATTGCCATTAATTTGGTTCACCCAAGCAGAAAACTTATCGGCTGTTAATGGCCATTCTTTCCAGTCGCGGCAAGAAAACCTAAAGGAAATGTCGTCGCTTAGTTGATAATTTCGCATTAAAACTTTTAAATTTTTTGTTCCATGCGCTTTATACACAAAATCCGGACTTCTCCATCCTAAAATTTGTCCAGCCCCTTCGGTTAAAGCAGTTTTATAGCCCATTTGCTCAATTGTTTTAGCCATTTCATTGTTAAAGGCCAATTCTGTATTGCGAAAAGCGGTCGGGGTATAATTAAAAATTTTTTTAATCTTTTTTTTGTGTAAAGCAACTTGCTTTTTAAATTCTTGTTTAGAATATAAAAAAGATAAAGAATGATGATATGTTTCAGCCATTAATTCAGCTTGGCCAGTTTTTACCAATTTTTGAAAACTTTCCAACACATCAGGAAAATTTTCTTCTAATTGCTCTAAAATAAGCCCAGTGATGCTAAATCCAAATTTAAATTTCCCTTTGTATTTTTTAATTAAATTTAAAAGTAAATTATTAGTTGGCAAATAACATTTTCTGGCAATTCTTTCTAAATAAAATTTATTCTTTTTTTCGTCAAAGTATGGCAAATCCTGCCCAATATTAAAAATGGAAAAATTATTAATTCTATACGGCTGATGAACGTGAAAATATAAACAAACTGAAGGCATAGTAAAATTTATTATTTATCCTTTTTATCTTTTTTATCTTTGTCTTGCGAATAATATTGTTGTATTTTAGCTTGGTCTAAAACCTCGTTATAAATTTTTACATCGTCAATAATACCAGGGAAATTTCCCCCCCCAGAGCCAGCCATCCCTATTGTTATGGTTCCATTGGTAATGCTTGGATCTTGATAAGAGGCCTGGCCTGCAAAATTTCCATCAATAAAAATTTTTGTTGAGTCGTCTTCGTAATCCGCCACAACAGCAAAATGGTGCCAATTGGCATCTATATAATATGTTGTGCCCGCCTGAAAATCATTATCACTATCCTTGTTTGTGTTCCAAAATATTTGGTTTCCGCGAAATAATAAATCTGGCCCGTAGCTATAATTATCTCCACTTAATGAAATAGGCACCGAATTATTGTAGTTAGAGCTTTTTAGCCAAAGTATAATAGTTATTGAATGCTTTGCAGTTAAATTATCTATTTGAACAAAATCATTGATGCCGTCAAATTCTAAAGCTTTCTCCATTATTCCATTAACCTGCACAGCCCCAGATAGTGTTCCATTTTTACTATTGCCCGTTTCATCGAACACGGTTGTTCCTTCAATGCTATCAAATCCCCAAGCCCCAATTGCGTAAGCGCCTAATGAGCTATGAACGCTTTTTGACCATTGCATAGTATTACTTAATTTTGCTCTTTGATTATAATCTTTATAAGATAATAATACAGTGCTGGATAAAATCCCAATTATTCCAATGACCACTAAAAGCTCTATTAAGGTAAACCCCAACGGGGCATACTCTTTTTTGTATTTTATCTCCATGACAACAAGTCATTATAAATATTAATGCACTTTTGAGCGGATTTTTCCCAACTTATTCTGTTTAATTCTTTATATGATTCTTCTTGCAATGTTGTGCCAAGGCCTTGATAAGTTAAGCAAGCCAAAATCTTGTTAGCAATTTCGTCTATATCCCAGAAATTAACCTTTAGGGCATTATGGATTACTTCTGCAACTCCGGATTGTTTAGAAACCAAAACAGGAGTTCCTAGGCTCACTGACTCTAAAACAGCCAAACCAAATGGTTCAGAAACTGAAGGTAGCACAAACAAATCAGCAGCTGAATAGGCTTTTTTTAAATCCTCGCCCTTCAAAAATCCCGCAAATAAAAATTTATCAGCAATGCCCTCGTAAGCGGCCATTTCAATAATTTGCCGTTCCATATCTCCCGAGCCTGCCATTATAAAAACAATATTCGGGTTGAACTGTAAAACTTTTTTAGCCGCCCTTAATAAATAATCAGGCCCTTTTTGTAAAGTTATTCGGCCCACAAACAAAACAATTTTTTTACCTTGTTTTTTTAAGTCCAGCAAAGTATTTGGGCTGTCAATATCTTGGTCAAAATAGTTTGGGTTTATAGCATTGTGTACCACTTTGATTTTGCTTGGGTCAATACCATAGTTTTCTACAATCATATTTTTAGTATAATTGGAAACCGCAATCACAACATCTGCTCTTTCCATTCCAATTTTTTCAGTGGAATAAACAAATGGATTTGGGCTAATGGGCGATCGGTCAATTTCTGTGGCATGAACTTGAACCACTAATGGCTTGCCAGAAATTATTTTAGCCATAATGCCAGCTGGAAAACTAAGCCAGTCATGAGCATGAATAATATCAAATTGTTCTGTTTTGGCTATTCTTTTAGCTAATTTCCCGTATCGCAAAACTTCATTAAATAAATCGGCCTCATAAAAATTATTTATTCCAATCTCTTGCGCTATGTCTTTGTGGCTGGCTAAGGTGGAATATGGTTTTAATATGGAATTAATTGCTTTAATTTCAATGTTCTCGTCAGCAAAAATAATCCTTATAACTGGGTGGGAACAGGGCATTTTTTTTGGTAAAACAAAAATAACCTTAACCCCTAATTGGGCTATTGCTTTGGCCAGGCCTTCACAGGCCACTCCTAGTCCGCCGGAATTAAAGGGCGGAAATTCCCAGCCAAACATTAAAACTTTCATTGAAAAATATTCTCACGCCAACAGCCTATTATTTAATTGACGTGGAAGTTTACATTAAAATTTTCCGCTTTTTACGGAGTCATTATATTATTATAAACCCAAAAAAGAAAAATAGCACCTGTGCAAAACTTTCGTTTGCTTTATTTTTATTTAATGATAAAATTTAGCATTAAAGGTTTTAATTAATAATAATCAATAATAAAAATCACTATGTTTGATATATCAAATCGCCTCTATAAAATAATCGCTGGCTTTTTAGCTGTTTTAGCGGTTTATTTTTGTTTTGAGGCCTATCTTGGCTATGCAACACTGCCTCAAAATAATATTTATCCTGAAATGGTTTCTATTACAGGTGAAGGCAAGGCTTCTGTAAGTCCGGATGTTGCTAAAGTTAATTTAGGCATAACTACCGAAGGAACCAAAATAGAAACTATTGTTTTGGATAACACCACAAAAATGAATGCTTTACTTGGCGATATCAAAACTATTGGTATTGAAAGTAAAGACATCACCACTAAGTCGTACTCCTTGCAACCAAGATACGAGTGGGATCAAAACGGCAAAAGAATTTCACGCGGCTATACTTTAAGTCAGTCAATCGAAGTTAAAATAAGGGATTTTACTAAAATTGGGCAGGTATTGGAAATTGCTGCTAATAATGAGGTAAACAATATCGGTGATTTGCAATTTACTATTGACGACCTTGAAAAAGCTAAGGCCGAAGCTAGGACCAAAGCAATAGCTCAAGCCAAAGCTAAAGCCCAGGTAATAGCAGCCCAAACAGGCATAAAGCTTAAAAAACTATCTAGTATTTATGAGGATTCAGGAGCTTATCCTTATCCAATGTATGATAGCTCTGGTATGGGAGGCGCTATGACAGCCAAAGAAATATCATCTATTGCCCCAACCATACAAACTGGCGAGCAAGAAATAACTGTGAGAATAACCCTTAACTACCGCGTGAAATAAATCAAAAAATCAAAGGCCCGTCCTATGTAAATTTACATAGGACGGGCCTTTTTGCCCTACGGGGCGTGTTTTATTTCAATTACATCTCCATCTTGAACTACATACTCTTTGCCTTCTGTTCTGACAAGACCTTTAGCTCTGGCCTGGCTAAGTCCTCCGCAGTTAAGCAAGGTTTGCCAATTTATAGTTTCAGCTTTAATAAAATTTTTCTCAAAGTCAGTATGGATTACCCCTGCCCCTTGCGGCGCTTTAGTTCCCTGTTTAATTGTCCAGGCCCTTGTTTCATCTGGCCCTGTTGTTAAAAATGTTATCAGCCCTAAAAGTTCGTAGCATTTTTTTATTAAATTATCTATTTGTGAATTATCGCCCAAGCCAAGGTCTTGTCTTTCTTGTTTTGTTAATTCTCCTGCCTCAAATTCAGTTAAAATATCTGTTGCTAAAAATGGCAGTCCCCTATTTTCAAATTCTTTTAAAATCTCTGGACCTATCTTTTCTTTATCGCCATTTAATAGATAGATTCTTGGCTTGGAGGTAAGCAATTGAAAGCTTCTTAGAATTTTCTGTTCTTCTTCGCCAAAATTTTCCTCTGATAATATTTTTTGGCTTTCCAGCATTTCTTTAGCTTTTTTTAGAATTTCGTGTTCTGTTTTTGCTTCTTTTTTGTTGATTTTTATATCCCTTTCTAACCCCTGCATTCTTTTACCAATAGTCTCTAAATCCTTAAAAATTAATTCCACATCCAAAATTTCTTTATCTCTTATTGGGTTTATGCTTTCTTGAGTATTGATAATATTTTCATTGCTAAAAGCCCGCAAAACATAAACAATGGCATCTGTTTCCCTTATATTAGCTAACAATTTATTCCCTAAGCCCTCTCCCTCCGAAGCACCCTTAACAAGCCCTGCAATATCCACAAATTCCACTGTGGCATAAATTTTTTTAGTAGAAGAAGTCAGCTTAGCTAACTTATCCACCCGAGTATCAGGCACAGCAACCACGCCCACATTTGGATCAATGGTGCAGAAAGGATAGTTGGCCTTATCCACCTGCTTTTTTGTAATTGTTTGGAATAAAGTTGACTTGCCCACATTAGGCAACCCTACTATCCCTATACTTAATCCCATAAATTATTGTTCGTATATTTTAGCGGCTTTGCGGTAATTGCAATAAGCGCAATTAAAATTCGCTCGAGGCATTAGTTCGGTTTCTAAACAGGCCTTGATATCAAGCAGGGTTTGTTCTATCCAAGACGGGTCGCCTGTATAAGGAATCACTTTTACATCAAATTCTAACTTAGCATCAAAAGCCTCTTTATCAGTAATTCCATTGCAATAAACAAAATATCCAGTATCACTGACCCTAAAACCATTCTGCCTGAAAAGCCATTGGTAAACCTCTATTTGCCGCTTGTAGCTAATTTGCCATTCTGCGTCAATATTAACCTCGCTTTCTTTGGAAGTGGCTTTATAATCAACAATTATTAATTCCTTTGTTTTAATATTCTCCCACACATCGTCAACACCCCCTGTAACATAAAAATTTGTGGGTTGGTGCAAATAGCATATTCCACCAGTTAAAGCATTGCGCCATTCATCCATTAAAGGGTTTTGGTATGGCACAATATCATCAAGCCCGTAGGCCTTAATAAACGGATGGCTGGTTTGGCTGGCTCGGTGAATATCAAACTCTTTTTTTAAAAGCTTATCAACCGCTGAATTTAAAGTAAAAGGAAAGCTCGGAGGCTGGGCTATGCCCAAGCGCCTGTCTAAATAAAAACATCTTGGGCAATTCAAAAACAAATCAATTTTGGAGCGGCTTATTCTAAAAGGCTCTTTTTGCCCTGGCTTATAACTGCCCCGTGAAGTGTATATTTTTTCCATAATAATTTAATTTTCCATTTCCAAAATTTTTTGTTTGGTAGCTTTACCTGCTATGATTTTTATATTATCTCGACTTACTTTCAAATATTTTGCCAGGGCCTTAACAACTGCTTTATTGGCTTTGCCTTTTTCAGGCAAGGCCTTCACATAAACTTCAAAACTATCCTCCCCTATTTTCATCACCTTTTCCTCCCTTGCTTTAGTTTTAACTTTAATTTTTATCTGCATCGTCTAAATTCTCTAAATACATTTTAGCGCCCTCTAGAATTGCGAATTTAAAATACTTTTCTAAATTATCTTTTTCCAATTTTATCCATTTAAAATTACGATGTTCATCACTTATCTTGATTTCTCCGCATTTAAAATTAGCTTTAAAAAATATATTCAAAATGTGCACAAACCCACCCAAAGGACCTTCTTTTTTTGGGTTTTCATTTCGACCTAAAGCCACTGGCTTTAAATTTAGTTCAAACTCAATATTGCCCACTTCTTCTTGAACTTCTCGTTTTATAATTTTTTCAAGCGGGTCTTTAAATTCATCAAGATGAATTCTGCCTCCGGGTAAATCGTAAAACCCATCGTAAATGCCTCCTCTTGCGGCTTTTAAGCACAGGACTTCTCCTTCATTGTTTTTCAAAAAAAGTTTTAACGAAACCTGATAAAAATCTCTTTCGCTAGGCATATTGTTATTTATTTACTTTAAACATTTCACCGTGGCCGGGAATGATATAGTCAGCTAGGCCTAAAACTTTTTCCCTGCTTTTTTGCAGCGCTTTTGGGTCTTTAACATAAGGATCTTTATGCTCGAAGAGGCTTTGTCTGTCTATTTTTTGTTTTTCTTCGTCTGCCCACCAAAACACGTCGCCAGCTATAACCACAACGCCTTGGCTTTCAGTTCTAACTAAAACGGAACAATGAAATTGGTCGTGGCCTGGCGTTCTAATGATTTCTATTTCAGTATTAGGCACTTTACCGTCGTGTTCATCTATTTTCCCGTCAAAAGAAAAAATGTTGCTATTATCTAAAACTTTGGCATTTCCAAAAATGCCAGCTAAAAGGCAATGGTCTAAGTGAGTGTGGGTCAAAACAACAAAATCAATATCTTTTATACTTAGGTTTTCTTTAACTAAATTAACAAGCAACATTTCTCTGTTCATTCCTGAATCAACAATTATATTTAAACCACCATCTTTAATTAGAGTAGCTGTAGAGGAAGCGAACTCGATTCCATTTTCTTCTCTAGCATAACCCTTAACCAAAATTTTTATTTCTGCCATAATTTTAGATTCTTTTTAGGATTTCTAAGTATTCGTCGGGGCTAATTCTCAAAACCCTTAGATTATTGCGGATAATAAAAACCGGCAAGTCCTTTTCAATTGGAACTACTACCGGCCTTTGTAAGTCATCTCGCCAATAAATTCGGTGATCTCCTTTTGTTCTGGTTAATTTACAACCTGTAAAAAATAAAAATTTCTCGAATTTTTTCCAAGAAATTGGCGTTAAGTGTGCCATATTTCCGTTATAAGGCGAATGAATGAGTTTCTTGCCCTACTAGAACAGGGGGCTGCCAGCTTGTTTTTGTTTTTTGCCAGCCCAAACCAGCCAAAACATTTTCCAAATCTCCCCTTTTTTTAGTTTCTTCAATGAAAATACTGGCTATTTCTTCAAATCTTTTTTTAGCTTGTTCAAATGTACTTCCACAAGTAGATAAATCAAAAGCCGGGCTATAAGCAATGAACTTCTTTCCTTCTTTGAGAAAATTAACAGTTATTTTAAATTCAATTTTTTCTTTTGGCATATTTATAATTTTATTATAGCACAATTACTGGTCGGTTTCAATTTCATTGGTGATTTCTTTTTTTATTTCTTCAAATTGGTTTTCAATAGCTTTTAATCGCGCCTTGCTGGCTTTTATCAACTCTGCTGCTTCTTTTACCTTGCTAATCCCCTCTTCCACATCAATTTCCTGCTGATTATCAAACCAGTCGGAAATAACAGAAAGCTTTTTTAAATTTTCTTTTAAATTATCTGTTGCCATATATTTTATTTACTGTTGTGTTTAATATACCATCTTGCATTTGCAAGTCAAAATTATCTCCTACTGAAAAATCTTGGGTGGTTTTAATAACTTTGTTATGTTTTCTGGCAATGCAATAGCCCAAAGCCAAGTTTTTCTGAGGATCATTGGCTTGAATAGTTTTAGCCA
>JAQURU010000009.1:13434-15840 GCA_028715435.1 Minisyncoccota bacterium | reverse complement strand
GATGCAATTTTTTTATTTCTTCTGCCATATATTTAAATTTATTTTATTAATAATATTCTATCATAAACTTATCTATAAAGAAATTGGGCCACACATCCAAAAACCAGCAAACCAATCATTATAAAAACAACTGATTTTGGCAAATCAATGGAATACTCTGGTTTTTTCTCGCCCATTTTCTTAGCTTTTTGCCAAACTAAAATAATGGCTCCCCCTTCAGTTAAGCCAATAAAAGCCCCTAAAAAAGAAACAATAGCAATAAACTGATTAAAGCCCAAAACAAATAAAGCCAAAGGGGCAAACGAAACCAAAAAGAACGAGGGGTATCTGGCAATCTTATAATCAAACATTAGGGTGTGCTTTAAGTAATTAACCAAAGTTAAGTAAGATGTTGCCACAGCTAAAAATCCAAAAATGCCAGCCACAACAATAATCTTATAGCCTAAATAATCAGCTATGGCTTGAAAGGGCTCGGGCGTGGTTGCTTTGCCCGTTACCCCAGAAATTGCCAAACCGAAAATAATATAAAAAACAATACAAATAAATAAAGAAATTAAAAGAACTTTTTTTAAGCTTTTTACGCCTCCAAGTAAATATCTGGCTTCTGCCACAGCCGACCAGCCCACCAAGCTAAATAAAAAAACTCCAAAAGGCAAAAATACTTTTGAAGGATTAAATAAAGAAAAATTAGCCAAAGAAATCTTAGGTGCGCAAAATACAACTATAAATAACAAGGCGCATAAAAACAAAATAAAAGAAAGGAAAAGCTCTATCCAAGCAACAGAGCGAGTACCGCAAAAAACCATAAAGCTTAGCAAAAACCAAGAAATCAAACTCCACTGAAACACAGAAAGAAAATTAGGAAAAATTAAATCTAAAAATTCTCCTGATAAAATTATGTATACCAATAAAGACCCTATTGTTCCAATAAAAACAGCTGCGCTAACTAAAATTTTTGATTTTTTGCCCAAGTATTTTCCCGCTAGGCCTGTTAGCCGAGTTTCTTCCTTTGTTCTCACAATTGCTTCTCCAAAAAATAAATGTAAAAGAACCGCCAAGGCGCCCACGACTAAAAAATAAACAAGGCAGGTAATTACCCCGCTTTGAGCGAAAACATAAGGAATAGCAAAAACGCCAGCCCCAATAATTGTTCCGATCATTGTGGCGACAGATAGTATGGTTTTGTTCATACCTTATATACCTTGTAACCCTCGTGAACTTTTTCTTTTACTTTTAGGCCAACTTCTTGGCCTTTTTTGACCTTATCAACTTCTTGATGGTCAATCTGCATTGAAGCAATTTTCTGCTCAAAGTTCGTGCTTTCCCCACCTTCAATTCTAATAGTATCTCCAACCTCAACCGGCTCTTGAAACTTAATCACTGCCACTTGAATTTTATCAAAATAATGAACAACCTTGCCTATTTCTTTTTCCTTTTTAATGGGCATGGAAAATTATTTTTTATTTATTATAGATCTTAGACCTTTACTTTCCCGATTTAAAATTTGAATAACTCTTTGCACTAATTTAACTGGGTCAGTGTCATAAACAATCTTGGTTTTTGGCCGATATCCTTTTGCTAAAACTGGCTGGATAATATCAGCTGTTCCCCCAGAGCCCTGCAAAACGCCAATGGGCGTTCTGGTTTCAAAAGCAATCGTGAACTCGTTGAGGGTGCCTGTTCTTCCGCAAATAATAATGGCCGCGTCTGCTGATTTAGTTAAAATCAAGTTGCGACCAACATAATCAAATCCAGTATAAACAATTAAGTCAAAATGATCAGCTGGCAAATTATACCTTTTTATGTGCTCTTTTTTGCTTCCAGCCGGGGAAAACCCAATACTTATTCCTCCAATCTCTTTGGCGCCCTTAGCTGAATAATAAGGAACCCCAGTGGTAGCGCCAGTTAGCAAGATGCAGTTCTGGCGGACTATTTCACGGCCAACCTCCATGGCTAAATCCTTGATGTTGGGGCAACAAATATCTAGGTCAGCAGCGCCCGAAACGCAAATTTTATAACGTGGCTCTGCGAACAAATCTTCTGTTTTTTGTTTTGTCATATTAAAGATTGTTAATTTAATAGATTATTTATTCTATCACAAAATTTTTTATAAACAAAAGTGTATCGAAACTGTGCTCCTGGCAGGACTCGAACCTGCAACAATGGCTCCGGAAGCCATCATTTTATCCAATTAAACTACAAGAGCAAGCTACGTTTTTTAGCTACAATGTAAAGATTTTGACGGTTGCCTTTTTCATTTTGAATTATCCCACTTTCTTTTACCTCAAAGCCCGCTTGCTGCACTAACCTAATTAGCTCTTTTTTGGTAAAACAATGAAAATATCGCTCGCCTTTATTTTTGCCAGAGCTAAGCTCAGCTTTGCCAAACCATTGCCCAATAACATC
>JAQURU010000009.1:0-13424 GCA_028715435.1 Minisyncoccota bacterium | reverse complement strand
TAAACCTTTTGCCAGGCCAAAAAATTTCTTGAATAAAAATTTTATTTTCAAAAACTTTTCTTGCTTGTCTTTTGGCCTCCAAGCTGTTAAAGCAACTATCCCGCCTGTTTTCAATACCCGCTTGGCTTCTTGCAAAAATTCTAAGCGAAATTCTCTTGAAGGAATGTGGTGTAAAACCGCAATAGAGTAAATAACATCAAAATAATTATCAGCAAAAGGCAGCTTTAATGGCTGGGTTGCTTGAAAGTTTTCATTTGGATAATTCTTTTTCGCAATATCAATTAAATTCACAGAAACATCTGTTCCAAAGTATTCCCCTCCTTTTTCTTTTATGATATTAACAAACCGGCCATTGCCACAGCCCAAATCCAAAACCTTATCGCCTTTTTTGATATAATCAAATAAAACCGCAATTTCTGGCCAGATATTAACCCGAGTGTTTGCAAAATCAGGGGCAATCTGGTTATAATCATCACGGACTTTATTTAATATATGTGCAGCAAACTCTTTTTCCATAAAATTTATATCGATCTCATAAAAGCGGATATCCGAAACCGCAAAGATTTAGATTATTTCAAGCGTAAAATATCAAAAGAATATGGCGTAACACTTTTAAAAAACTCTGAATTACTTAAAATCTATCACGAAACAGCCTCAAAGCCAAGTTTATTACTTGAAGCATTGTTGCGGAAAAGGCCTGTTCGATCGCTGTCGGGCATTGTTAATGTTTCAGTTTTAACCAAGCCATATTCTTGCCCGGGCAAGTGCATCTTTTGCCCCAGCCAAAAAAATATCCCTAAAAGCTATATGGCTGGAGAACCAGCTGTACAAAGGGCAATTTTAAATAAATTTAACCCGTATAAGCAAGTGGCAATGCGCTTAAAGGCTCTGCAACTAACCGGCCACCCAGTTGATAAAGTAGAGTTGCGAATAATTGGAGGAACTTGGTCATATTATCCCACAAAATACCAAGGGTGGTTTGTTGCTGAATGTTTCAGGGCTTGCAACAAATTTAGTACCCGAGGACAGGCCTCGGGAAGCTTCCCGAGGACGGGCCTCGGAATGTTGCAAAAGCAAAACGAAAAAGCTAAAAGTCGAATAGTGGGTATTGCTGTTGAAACCAGGCCAGATTATATAAATGCCAGCGAGATAAAATTAATGCGAAAACTTGGCATAACTAAAGTGGAGCTTGGCGTTCAGGCAGTTGATGATACAATTTTACAATTAAACCAAAGAGGCCATTCCGTTGAGAGCACAGTGACAGCAACCCGATTGCTGAAAAACGCTGGGTTTAAAGTGTCTTACCAAATGATGCCAGGGCTTTATGGCTCAAACCCCAAAAAAGACTTAGCAATGTTTAAAGAGATTTTTACTAATCCAGACTTTAAGCCCGATTACTTAAAAATTTATCCTTTGGCTTTAGTAAAAAACACCAAACTCTATAATTTGTATAAAAAAAGAAAATTTAAGCCCTATACTAAAAAACAGCTAATAAAATTGCTTGTTGAAATTAAAAAAATAATTCCTTGCTGGGTGCGGGTAGAAAGAATTATTAGAGATATCCCCCCAAAAGATATTGTGGAAGGAGGAAGCCAAAATTTAAATATGCGAGAGGTTGTTGCTAAAGAAATGGTTAAACAAGGGGTTGCTTGTTTGTGCGTTAGGTGCCGTGAAGTTAGAATGAATTATAATGCCAAAGAAAAATTAAAACTATTCCGCCAAGAATACGAGGCTTCTGGGGGCAGGGAAATATTTTTAAGTTTTGAAAACAAATCCAGAACCAAGCTCTATGCCTTGTTGCGCTTGCGTATAACAAGCGCAACAGCAATAGTTCGCGAGCTTCATGTTTATGGCCAAATGGCTCAAATCTCCACTGGTAAGACCGGTGTAAGTTCTGCCCAACACACAGGGTTAGGTAAAAAACTAGTGGCTCAAGCAGAAAAAATTACTAAAGATTCTGGTGTAAAAAAAATCTCTGTTATTGCTGGCGTGGGCGTTCGGCCTTATTTTCGCCAGCTTGGCTACAAGCTACAAAACACCTATATGATAAAAAGCTTAAGCCCTAGAAACGCGGATTAAGCCAGAGCAAGGGATTATTTCAATTCCTCTGCGTTCAAGCTCATCTAAAAATAAATTAACGCCAAGAGAATCGCTGGAAATATGCCCAGCAATAACCACATTTATGTTAGCGGCCTCGGCTTCTTTCCTGTGCTCTTCTGATTGGTGCATGCCAATCACAGTGCCAATGCCAGCTTGGGCCATTTTTTCATAAAGTTTTGGGCTGCCTTCTGTGCCCCCAGTTATTTCCGTTACTACCACTTTACCTAAATAGTTTTCTTTATTGCCTGCAAAAACTTTTGGCCCAACGCCAATTTCCCCTGCTTTTTGATACTCTGGAATTTCTTTTAATAATGCCGTTAAATCCTCCACTTTTTCCAGATTTTCCGCTTTTTCAATCTTATTTTTCAAAAACCGAGCTGCTAAATTATCGCAAGGCGTATGCAAACAAATAAAATTAACCCCAAGCAGTTTAGCAATATCCACGGCTCGATTGTGGTTCGCGCCATTAACGCTTCTATCCACTTCCGAAATCCGCAATTTCATTAACCCGTCAGCCACATTAATAGGCACCCCGTATTGGCTTAAAACCTCTGCTTGTAGGTGCATAACATCAGCCAAACTAGCCAATCCTTTGCCTTCTGGATGGTGAGCAATAACCAAATCAATGCCCATTTGTTTGGCTAACATAAGTTCTGGGCCTTCCATATCAATTCCCACCATTATTTTTTTAATTTCTTGATCTTGGGCTACATTTAAAATCCGAGAATCCAAAAACGGGTTAATCAACCTTTCTTGGTCAAATTCGGCTTTTTCATCTTCGGGCAGTTTATCAAAGGCCTTTTTTTGCTTTTCCAAATTGGCCATTACTTTTTCTTTACCTCGCAAATCAGCCAAAGTTCCCATTTGAACTGCTAAATTGAATATGTCTTGTATTTTCATAAATTATACTTTTTTATTTAAATACTGCTCATAAAGCTTCTGAATTTCTTCCTTTCTTTTTGCAATGTCAGAAGCTTCTCGACGAATTCGAGCTTTTTCTTGTCTGATAAATTTTTTTATTGATTTTGGCAGTTTTCCTTTTGACATAAGCAACAGCAATACCATAACAAATTTTTTCTCAAACCGCAATAACAAACAAAAAAGCCGAGTAGAAAAATTATCACCTCCTCTCGGCTTTTTATAAAAATCACATGCCCCAAGAGCCTCTCACAAGTTGCTCAGTAGTTCGAAGCTCCGTTAAACATTTATTACAACAATCAACGTGCTGCAAAAACTCGGGAGCGTACACACCTTTTTGAACCCTTTTTTGCCCTGCGTCACAAAGATTGCTTTTTACAATTTTCTTATTTACGTCTTCTTCAAATTCCGGATCAATTTTTTGCTCACAGCGTAACAAAAATATCATCTCCTTTCGTTAAAATTAACCCAAAGCTATGATTTATTCAATAGTTCTAGGGTTTTCTTAATTAAGGCCTCTTTCCACCCGCCAGGTCCTAAAAATTCATTACCTGGGCAAATAGTTTTCTTGTTAACTTCATTGTGACCAATTACATTTGCCTCCAATTTTATAGCCGGAAACTTTTTAATATAATCAGCTATAAGAGATGCGCAAGCGTCGGTCGCCTGCTCAGTCGGTTGGCCAAAAGTGAAGTCGCCAGCAAAGCAAATGGCAACCGAGCGACAGTTTACCTTCCAATTGCCCGCTTGCCAGCCGACGTCCTTATCTAATAGCAGCCTTTCACTTTTTCCATCGGGCCTAATAAGCCACTGGTATGCATAAAAGACTTCTATCAATTCATCGCCAATAGCCCTGAAATGCCCAGAATGAGGTTCTTGACCCTTTAAATATGGTTCGGGATCTAGAGATTCATACCTCGGACGATAAAGAGTCTCTTTCTGCAGGTCAGAAATCTCCTTCCATGAGGCGTCGGATTTCATGGCAGAATGATGGATAACTATCATATCAATCTGAGCTTCGTCCGCGTCCCAGTTGATGCTTCCATCACGATGAAAATAGCCGAGCCCTTCTTGACGCCTATCTGGCTGGTTTACTTGTGGCGCATGTACGCAACCCATTATTAACGAACTTAAAAACAAAATCAAAAAAGCCAATGAAGCTTTTTTCATTGCCATCCTCCTTCTAAAATATTGTTAACTATATCGTGATAACTCTGCCCTCTTTTTAGTCTATTTCCCCAGAATTTGCAAGGCAAGCTTAATTCTTTCTTGATTATCTTTGATGCCTTTAGGTAATTCCAAAAGCGCTTTTTGGGCTTTTTCACGGCTAAAGCCAAGTTTAATTAAAGCCAGATAGGCCTCGTCGCTTTCTAATAAGTCCTTTTCTTTTTTAGACATTGCCCCAATATTCTTAATCTGGCCAGATAATTCCAAAATAATTTTCTGGGCTTTTTTAGGGCCAATGCCAGGAATATTGTTTAAAAACCCGATATTGCCTTTTTCCATCATTTCTTTTATTTTCCCTAAAGAGCCTATTGCGGAAATCTCCAAAGCAGCTTTTGGCCCCGCCCCTTGAATATTGCGAATAACCTTAAAAAGCTCTAATTCCTCAAAAGTTAAAAACCCAAAAAGCTTCATGGCTCGCTCATTGGCTTCCAAGTAGCAAAAACACTTAAAATCACTGCTCTGCTCTGGCGCTTTTTCCATTGACGCTTCAGATAAAAAAACCTCATAGCCAATGCCATTAACATCTAAAATTACAAAATTATCTGCCTTCAAAACAATTTTCCCTGAAAGATATGCTATCATACTTTTAGCATAGCATAGTTTATGGAATTTAAGTTGGTTTCAAAATTTAAGCCAACGGGGGATCAGCCAAAAGCGATTACTCGTTTGGTGAAAAATATAAAAGCGGGTGAAAAGGACCAGGTGCTTTTGGGTGTAACGGGTTCAGGAAAAACATTCACCTTGGCTAATGTCATTGAGGCAACTCAAAAACCAACTTTAATAATTTCGCATAATAAAACACTGGCCGCGCAATTATACCAAGAATTTAAAGAATTTTTCCCAAACAATGCAGTGCATTATTTTGTATCTTACTACGACTACTTTCAGCCCGAGGCTTATATCCCCCAAACCGATACCTATATTGAAAAAGACGCTAAAATAAACGAGGAAATTGACAGGTTAAGACATTCTGCCACCCAGGATTTAATGCAAAGAAATGACGTGATTGTGGTGGCTTCAGTTTCTTGCATTTACAATGTGGGCTCGCCTCAAGAGTATAATAAAACCGCTTTAGAAATAAAAAAGGGTCAGAAAATAAAACGCCAAGATTTTTTGCGTAATTTAGTTGCTTTGCAATATCAAAGAAATGATTTGGATTTTAAACCAGGAAATTTTAGGGTTCGTGGAGAAACAATCGAAATTTATTTGGTTACGGGCAATAAAGTTATTAAAATAGAATTCTCTGGCGATGTAATCGAAAATATCCAATTAGCAGACCCCAGAGCTCCGCGAATTGGCGGAGCCCTGGGGTCCACTGGCTTAAGCTCCGTAAAAATATTCCCGGGAAAATTTTGGATATCAGAACAAGCCAAACAAAAAATTGCTATTGCTAATATCCAAAAGGATTTGGAAATTCGCTTGGCTGAATTAAAAAAGAAAAAGAAACTGGTGGAAGCTCAAAGGCTGGAACAACGAACTAATTATGATTTGGAAATGATGCAAGAAGCTGGTTATTGTTCAGGTATTGAAAATTATTCGCGATATTTTGAATTCAGAGAGCCGGGCCTTCCTCCTTTTACTTTGATTGACTATTTTCCAAAAGATTTTTTAATTTTCATTGACGAATCGCACATTACTGTACCCCAGTTGCACGCCATGTACAATACCGATAAAGCCAGAAAAAATGTTTTGATTGATTTTGGTTTTCGCCTGCCTTCTTGCTTGGATAACCGACCGTTAAAGTTTGAAGAGCTTGAAGAAAAGGCCAAGCAAACCATTTATGTTTCTGCCACCCCAGGACCTTACGAACTACAAAGAATCAAAATTCAAAATTCAAGATTCAAGAATAAGTTGTTAGTAGAGCAGTTAGTGAGGCCAACGGGCTTATTAGAGCCAAGCATAGAAACTAGGCCAGCCCAAGGCCAAGCCCAGAACTTAATTACAGAAATTCAAAAAACTATTAAAAACCAAGGACGAGTTTTAGTGATTACCTTAACTAAAAGAATGGCCGAGGAGTTAGCTGAATATTTAAAAAACCGAAACATCAAAGCTCAATATTTGCATTCGGAAATCAAAACCTTAGAGCGCCCGGAAATTTTAAACAAATTAAGAAGGGGCGAGCACGATGTAATTATTGGCATTAACCTTTTGCGGGAAGGCCTTGATTTGCCCGAAGTGAGCTTGGTAGTAATTTTAGACGCTGATAAAGAAGGGTTTTTACGCAACGAAACCACCTTAATTCAAACCATGGGCAGAGCATCAAGAAATATAAACGGCAGAGTTATTTTATATGCTGACAAAATTACAGGCTCTATGAAAAACGCCCAAAAAGAAATAGCAAGACGGCGTAAAATACAAACTGCTTACAACAAAAAACATAATATCCAGCCCCAGGCTATTGTCAAAGCAATTAATAATTGGGGTTTCGCGAGCAGAGAAAAACAGGTGGAAGCTGAATTTGAAAAAATTCACGACATAAAAATTTTAGAGCAAGAAATGAAAGCAGCGGCTGATAGTTTAGATTTTGAAAGAGCTGTTGTTTTGCGGGACTTGATAAAAAAACTAAAAAATGGTAAGAATTAGATTATATGGCAATTAAACAATCAGCAAAAAAAGGCATTAGGCAAAGCAAAAGACGGGGCCTAATGAATCAACAAAGAAAAAGAAGGGTGAGGGGCCTTATTAAAGAAGCAAAAATTTTAGTTGGCCAAAAAAAAGTAGAAGAGGCAAAAAAGCTTTTACCTCAAATTTATAAAGCGCTGGACAAAACTGCTAAAAAACATACAATCAAAAAAAACACAGCCAGCAGAAAAAAATCCCGCATGGCTAAAATGATCGCTAAAACGTCCCCTTAAACCATTACCAACAACTGCCTTAATGCATTTTCCGGGCTATTTTGCCCGGTTTTTATTTGAAGTTCAGTCCAAAAAATATTCTGAAAAATACCTTTCAATTTCACTAAAGAAAAACTTCTGGACAGAGCTGTTAATTTTTTAAACACAAAAGGGTGTATGCCCAACTCCTGAAAAGTTAGATCCTGACGCTCTGTGGCTATCTTAACTACAAGCAAATTACGGATTTGATAAGAAAGCATTGATAGCAAATAAAAAGGGCTTTCCCCTATATCTAAATGCTTCTGCAGTTCTTTAAGGGCTGCTTTCTTGCTATTTGCAAAAAAAGAATCGATGGTTTTGAAAATCTCCGCTTCAGGCTTTGGCCTAACCAGCAGCTCAATCTCTTTAGAGGTAATGCTGCTTGAAAAAGCAGAAAGCTTTCTAATTTCATTAGATAGTGCCCATGTTTGGCTATTTGTATATTCTAAAAGCTTTTTTTGGGCTTCTTCGTTAATATAGGAATCTAGTTGCTTAAAACAATCTTGAACCCAATTTTTTAACTTTACCCCAGATAAACTGGTAAAGAGCTGGGCCTTACCTTTTTCTTTCAAGGCCAAAAAGAACGGGTCGTTTGATTTTATATCTTTATATTCTAGAAAAACTAAAATATCCTGGCCTTGAGACAAGCTCGTTATGTTTTTTAAAATTTCCTTTTTAAAGCTTTGGCTAAAGAAACTGTTCTCAATTATTAAAAGCTTTTGAGAAACAAACAAATTAGCTTGATTTAAAAAATCCCAGCAAGCCCCTTCACTTTCTTCTTGCAAGTCAACTCTTTTTACAACCAAAAAACTGCCGTGTTGTAAAGCATATTGCTCTTTAATTTCATTCAATTTCTTAATTAAGCGGAAAGTGTCTGGTCCATAAAGAAAATATATCACCTGCTTGAAGATTCAAAAATCAAGATTCAAGAATAAACAATTATTCATGAACCATCAATTATGAATCGTTATTCGTTAACGTTGGCAGTTTGGGCAAAAATGGGCTGAGCGCCCGCCAATCCTTAAGCGAGCTATTTTGGCTTTTCTGCATCTAGGACATTTTTCTCCTATTTTTTTGTAAACCTTTCTGTCGTCGCTAAAGCCGCCCTTCTCGCCATTCGGCTTTCTGTAATCAGAAAATGACGTACCTCCTTTTTTTATGGCTAAAGATAAAACTTCTTTAATGGCCTTATGAATGGTAGCTATTTGCTTTTTGGTTAGCTTGTTTGCTGGTTGTTTAGGATGAACCCTTGCTTGAAATAAAATTTCATCAGAATAAATGTTGCCAACACCAGCTATAAAAGCTTGGTCCATTAAAACCGCTTTTATTTGGCCTTTCTTGCTTGTAAGCCCTTTTTCAAATTGTTCCCTTGTAATTTTTAAAGCGTCTTCTCCTAAACTTTTAAGGGTGGGGGCATTCTTAAGTTCATGCGAATCCCAAATTTCCACCTTAGCGAACTTTCGAAGGTCCGAGAGGGCCATTTGAAAACCATTATCAAAAAAGAAAACTAGGTGTATAAAACGATTTTGCAAGTCGTCTCTCAAGGGGCCTTTTTCTTTTGCAACCCATCTGCCGTTTTCTTCTTGCCATTGCCCGTAAAGCAAATGTCCGGTCATTTTTTGATGAACAAGCATTGTTAGCCCTCCTGATAAAGAAAAAAGAATATTTTTTCCCGCTCTTTTAAGGCCAGTGATTCTTCTGTTTCTTAACAGTTTTTTAAATTCTAAAAAGCTATTAGGCCTTTTAATTAAATTAGGAGCATTGGCCCAAATATCAACAAAAGTCCTGTTAAGGACTTTTGGCTTTAACCCTCTAATTGTTGTTTCTACTTCTGGCAATTCGGGCATAGGTGCTTTTCTATTAGGTTTTTTTCGCTAATGTTTGGTTGATTTTCTCAACAATTTCGTTGGGCGTAAAATGAGCTTTTACTAAATAATCAACCGCACCCGCGCCGATTCCTTTATCAATATCGTCTTTTTGCCCCAAGTTAGAAAGAATGATTACTGGAATAGTTTTTGTTGCTTCATCAGCTTTAATTTTACTTAAAACCTCAAAACCATTAATCCCAGGTAAAATTAAATCTAATAAAATGACATCTGGGCCTTGAGACGAAGCTAAATCTAAGGCGCTTTCTCCGTCAGCAGCTAAAACTGTTTCAAAATTTTCTGACTGTAATTTCCTGTTGATAAGCTCTCTTAAAAATTTGTCGTCTTCAACTATTAAAATTTTTGACATATATGATAATAAATTATTTTTTACAAAGCTTTTTTTATTTTATTTAAAATTTCGCTTGGGTCAAATTCTGTTTTGATTATCCAATCACAAACTCCTAAAGCTTTGGCCCTGTCAAGCTCAACAGGCTGGCCAGAATTTGAAATAATAATAACCGGCACATCCTTTAAAGATTCTGTTTTTTTCATATCTTCAATTACAGAGAACCCATCTTTCTGAGGCATAATAATATCTGTTAAAACAAGATCCGGCTTATCGGCTTTCATTAAATCAAGCCCTTCTTGACCATTGCAGGCCACTTTTACTTCAAATCCTTGCTGGGATATTTTTTTAACCAACAGGTTCGAGATAATTTCTTCATCTTCAATAATTAATATTTTTTTGTTTGTATCCATACTTATTTTTATTTTACCATTTAACTTTTTATTTTACCATCAACGGGCAAAGTAAAATAAAAAGTTGTTCCCTTGCCCTCTTCAGAGTCAAACCAAATTTTTCCGCTATGGGCCTCAATAATATTTTTGGCGATAAAAAGCCCTAAGCCCGTTCCTTCGGTTTCAGTTTTTAAAGCAGTAACTCCCCTAAAAAATTTGGAAAAGATTCTTACCTTCTGATTTTCGGGAATACCAATGCCCGTATCCTGCACCCTCACCATAAATTCGTTTTGAGGAGGAATATAATCGGTGATAACATTTATTTTACCAAATTTGGTGTAATCAATAGCGTTTTCCACAATATTCTGAATAGCCAAAATAATCTTTTCCTTATCCACTAAAACTTTGGGCAATCGCTTGCTGGGTAAAGTAAAATTCAAAATTAAGCTTTTCTTTTGGGCTGTTTCTTTTAATGGGCTTACTGCCTCTAAGATAACATCGGCCATATCTTGCTTTTGCATTTTTTGTAAAAATCTTCCTTCTTCTATTTTGGTTACACTTAACAAATCATTGACCAAATTAATCATCCGCTCGTTGCTTTCATAAGTTTTTTCTAAAAATTGCGCTTGTGTTTCGGTTAATTCTCCCATGTCCCCGTCCAAAAACATTTTCAAAATCCATTTTATTGCCGAAAGAGGAGTTCGCAGCTGATGAGCAGCTATGGAAACAAACTCTGTTTTCATTCTTTCCACAAAATTTTCTCTAGTGATGTCATGCAAAATAATAATTTTCCTTTTATACTCCTGGGGACTGTTAATAAAAACTACTGAAACTTCCAACATTAACGAAACCCCCAAAGAAAGCTCTTTTCTCAAAAAAGCGCTTTTTTCCTGCTCAACCATGTCAACCAAGTCCCTTAAGGTTGGGTGGCTCACAAGTTCTTTTAAAGATTTGCCAACTGTTTCTTTGTCAGTGGTTTGGAAAAAATCTTTGGCCTTTGGATTAATCAACACAACCTTATCATTTTCTATGATCATTAAGCCATCGGCAAAGTTGTTAATAATAGCAATGGTTTTGTCTCTCTCAATCTCTGCTTTTTTACGCTCATCATCAACATCCTCTAAAATATTAATTAAAGCCATTCTGGTGTCTTTTAAATCCTTGGTGTCTTGCTCTAACTGCTCAATCTTAAGCTGTATGCTTTGTCCCAGGGCTTGAGATAATGTAATGTCTAAAAAAGAAAAGATGTATCCCTGGCCTTGGCTTTCTTTTTGATTATCAGCTATCTTCTTTGCTAGCAATTGAGCAATAATAAGTTGGCCTTTTTTATTTTTTAGTTTTATATTAAATCCCCTTATCTCTCCTTGAGATTTCAGCTGGCCCGAAAGCGCATCAAAAGCAAATTTATCGGTAAAGAGAAAATCAATATTCTCCCCTAAAATTTCTGTTATGTCATATCCCGCCATTTGCAAAAAACTCTGGCTTGCTTCCAGTATGTTAAAGGCTGAAGAAACCCGACAGGTTGGAATGGGATAAAATCCCAAAAAGCATTTGTGGCTTTCTGGCTTATTTAGTTTTTCTTGGTTTTGGTTTTCCATTTCTTCAATGGGATATTTTTTTGCTTGGTCTCCTCCAGCGCCTTTTTCAGTTCTATCATTTTGAGCTCCCTTCCAACCATTAAACGTTGAAATTCTTCAAACTCCTCAATTTTTTCTTTGAGGTCTTTTGCTCTTTGGCTAAACCTTTCTTCAAAAATCTTGGCCTCTTCTTGCAGTTGATGCGTTTTAGCTTTCACCCTAATATCTAAAATAATTTTAGTTTCTGCGAGCTCTTCTTGGTATTGTTTGATTGTTGCTTGGGCCTTAGCAAGTTCTTGCTGCTGTTGTTCCCAAGTTGATTTTTTGACAATTTTAAACATTCTATTAAACCTCACCCCAATTTTTTCCTTGTTTAACTTCAACCTTTAGTGGAACTGCCCAAGAAACCACTGACTCCATTGTATCTTTCAGATCTTTAGCGGTTTTTAAGGCCTGGTTTTCTTTTGTTTCAAGCAACAGTTCATCGTGAAGCTGTAAAACCAGCTTAATGTCTTTGTTAAATAGTCCTGCTTGCCCTAACTTAACCATGGCCATTTTCATCACATCAGCTGCTGTTCCTTGAACAGGGAAATTCCTAGCAATGCGCTCGGCTTGAGCTTTTATTCTAGGATCTCTGGAGTTAATTTCTGGTAAAAATCTTTTTCGGCCAAAAAATGTTTGGCTAAATCCTTGTTGCTTTGTGCTTTCAACTGTTTGTTTGACAAATCGGGCAATGCCCTGAAATGTTTCGAAATACTGCTCAATAAAGTGCTTGGCTTCTTTAAATTCAATTCCTGTTCTCCCAGCGAACCCGAAGGGACCTAATCCATACAAGACTCCGTAATTTAATGTTTTGGCTAAATATCTTTGTTTTTCTGACACATCGGACTCTTGGATTTTAAAAATTAAACTAGCGGTCATTAAATGGATATCTTTGCCTTGCCTTAAAAACTCAATCATTTTCTTGTCTCCTGATAAACCAGCGGCTATCCTAAAATCCATTTGTGAATAATCGGCTGATAAAAATATAAAGCCGCTTTCTGGCACAAAGCATTCCCTTATTTTATTGCCCATTTTGGTTTTGGTGGGAATATTCTGCAAATTAGGGTCTGAACAACTCATCCGCCCAGTTTCGGTGCCTAATTGGTGAAAATGTGGATGAATGCGCCCGTCTCTTGGGTTGATTGTTTTTGGTAAGCTGTCCACAAACCCTGATTTTAGCTTAAATGCTTCTCGGTATTCAATAATTAAGGGAATTATTGGATGCTCGTTAATGATCTTTTTGAGTTCCCCCGCATTGGTGGAGATTGCCCCGCCCGGCGTTTTCTTAACTCCAAAAGGCGAAATACCTAAATCAACAAATAAAATTTCGGTTAGTTGGCTGGGTGAGTTCAAATTAAATTCTTTTTTAGCTAATTTAAAAATCTGTTTTTGCAAGCCCTCAACCTCCTTTTCAAAAGCTAAAGAAAGCTGGTTTAATTTCTTAAAATCAACCTTAATGCCGTTTTGCTCCATTTGCAAAACAAGCGGAGCCAAATCCATTTCTAATTTCGTTAAGTCCTTTGACAAAACACCGTCTTGAGCTAAGTTCTCAATTTCTTTTTCTATATTTTCTTTTTCGTTCTCCTTTTCTTGCAGTAAACTTACTTGATTTTTCAAGCTAAAGGCAAAAGGTTTTTTCATAGAAAAAAACTTCTCCAACAAAGAATTGAATTCCAGTTTTTGAAAAATCTCGACCACTTTTGCTTGACTAAATTTACCAAACTCAATATCTTTTACATTAAAGTTAACTGGCGCTTTATTATCCATTCGGGCTAATTTCTGGGATAGAAAGGCCTGTTCTTTCCCTTTTTTTATTTTCTCTAAAACGTTTAGCTTTATTGTTTGAGATTTTTTAGTGTTTGCTTCAATTTCTTTATATAGGTTTTCCAAAGAGCCAAAACTCTTTAAGATTTCAACAGCGGTTTTCTCTCCAATTCCAGTTACTCCTGGAATATTATCAGAAGCATCCCCCCGGAGGGCCTTGTAGTCAACGATCTGGCTTGGGGTTAAACCATCGTACTTTTCTGCGACCTCTTTAATGCCGTACAAAACCGTATCTTTAATGCCCTTGCGCATTGTAT
>JAQURU010000061.1 GCA_028715435.1 Minisyncoccota bacterium | reverse complement strand
AACAAACCTTAGATTTGGGTTGGGAATTAATTGGCATTTTACCTAAAGAGGAAATGAAAAGAGTTAAAGAAGAACACATTGCTAAATACTTAAAATCCACTTCATAACATGGAAAATATTAAAGCAACCAGAATGGAGCTTTTAAAATTAAAGCGCCAGGCCAAAACTGCTCAAAGGGGCTACAAGCTTTTAAAAGAAAAAAGGGACGGGCTCATGAAAAAGTTTATGGAAATTATTAGAGAAACCAAAGCCCAAAGAGAACTCTTAGAGCAAAAGCTATCCACAGCTGCCAAGCAATTTGTTTTTGCCACCTCCAGTATGTTTTCTGAAGAAGTGGAGGAAATTTTTTCTTCACCATCATCAAAAATAAATATAGATGTTAAAACAGAGAACATTATGAGCGTTTGGATACCAAAATTCCAATATTCTATTGAGGGTAATGTAAAATGTTATTCTGATTTTTCTTCGCCTTTGGGCATGGCTGATAGTTTGGACAGCTTTTGGGATGCTCTTTCTGTGATTATGGAATTGGCTGGAAACGAGCATTCCTCGCGGCTTTTGTCTTTTGAAATTGAAAAAACCAGAAGAAGGGTTAATGCTTTGGAGTATGTGATTATTCCTGAAATCAAAAGAAAGGTAAAATTTATTACCTCAAAATTAGATGAGCAGGAAAGAAGCGAAAAAATTATCAGAATGAAAATTAAAGATATGATAACCCAAGACGCTTAGTTTTTTGGGTTGACAAAATTTTTCATTTTAATATACTTGCATTAATCCTTTCAGTAAATAAAAAAATCCCTATGGGTCCCTTGGCACTTCAAGGGACCTTTTTGTTGCAAGAAGGGCAGGGGAGTGTAATAATTGGTCAAAAGTATGGCAGTTGATTTGGAAAAATTAAATTCAGAGCAAACACAAGCGGTTACGCACCAAACAGGGCCGCTTTTAATTGTGGCCGGGGCGGGCACTGGCAAAACAACTGTTATAACTGACCGCATTGTTTATTTAATAGAAAAAGGGTTAGCCAAGCCAGAGGAAATTTTAGCTGTTACTTTTACAGAAAAAGCCGCTACTGAAATGGAAGAGCGGGTAGACAGAGCCCTACCTTTTGGCTATTTTGACCTCTGGATTTCCACTTTTCACAGCTTTGCTGAACGAATTTTAAAAGATAATGGCTTGGATGTTGGCTTGCCAACTGATTTTAAATTGCTTGATGGGGCTTCAGCTTGGATTTTAATGCGCCAGAATTTAGATAAGTTTAATTTAAAATATTACAAGCCTTTGGGCAATCCAAGCCGGTTTATTAAAGCCTTGCTTGATCATTTTTCAAAATGCAAAGACCAAATGATTTATCCCCAAGATTATTTAGAATACGCTGATGCACTGAAAGCATCTCTTAATGAATTGCCCGAGGATAGCGAAGAAGCCAGAGTACAAGAAATTGCTGAGGCCTACCATGTTTATCAGCAATTGCTTTTGGAAAACAATTGTTTGGATTTTGGCGATTTAATAAATTATTGCTTGTGGCTATTTCAAAAAAGGCCTCTTATTTTACAAAAGTACCAAAGCAAATTTAAGTATATTTTAGTTGATGAATTTCAAGATACTAATAAAGCCCAATATGAGCTTATAAAGTTATTAGCCCAACCAAAAAATAATTTAACTGTAACAGCCGACGATGACCAATGTTTGCCTGGCGATGTTTTAGTTTCGACATCTCAAGGCGAAAAATCAATTAAAAATATAAAAGTGGGAGAGGAGGTTTTAACTGCTGTGGGTAAAGGGCATATTGGGATTTCAAAAGTGCTTGAGGTTTCAAAAAAAGAGAAGCAGGCAAAAATAATAACTATTAAAACAAAAAAGGGATTTGAAATTAAAGCAACAGATAATCATAAGATGTTTTGTTTTGTGCCCCAAACTCATAATAATAAAAAGTTTTATTATGTTTATTTAATGCACCGTCAAGATATTGGCTGGCGAATGGGAGTAACTAATGCTTTAATTATCAGAATAAGATTAGAGCGCTCAGCGGACAAAATTTTAGCAGTTAAAGCTTTTAATACTGAAGTAGAAGCTCGTTATTATGAAACATTATGGTCTTTAAAATACGGAATACCTACTAGTTGTTTTCAGGTTAGAAAGAGCATTGTTATAAAAGATGATTTATTGGTGAAGCTTTACCACGACTTAACAGTAGATGAAAATGTTGATAGGTTAGCCCAAGATTTAAATATTGATTTAAACGCGCATCATTTTGCTTTAGACGCGGTTAATAGGGGCAACAAGGTAAGAATTAAAATTAATATAAGAATGTGCCACCGCAACTACCGCAGTAAAAGCCATACTAGAAGTAAAAACGAACTTTTATTAAATCCTGCCATCAATCACCAATTGAGTTTGGAAACTTCTGATAAACTTACTATTAAAAAAATGCAGGATGCGAACTTTTCTTTGCGAAAAACCAAAAATGGCATGAAATTTAAAATTGAGAATTTGGATATAAAAGAAATTGGAAAAGTTGCTAAAAAAATTCAATTATTAACAGGTGGTATTATAGAGACAAAATTTAATTTAGCATTGCAGTATCCCTTGAAAGATCATGAGCGGCCAAGAAGTTATCCAGCCATAGTTATACCAGCAAAGAATTTGGTTTTAGGCCATTATTTACCAGTTAAGCAAGGTAGAGAAATTGTTTATGATGAAATTATTGAAATCAAAGAAGAAAATAAGAATATTACAGTTTATGATTTAGAGATTGATCAAACGCATAACTTTTTCGCTAATGGAATTGTTGTCCATAACTCAATCTATAAATGGCGGGGTGCTTCGGTTAGCAATATAATGCAATTTAAAAAAGATTTTCCTCAAAGCAAGGAAATCTTTCTGGTTAAAAATTATCGTTCTGGCCAAGATATTCTAGATTTATCGTATAAGTTTATCCAAGCTAATAACCCTAACCGCTTGGAATATATTTCTCAAATTGACAAAAAACTTCAAGCTCAAAATGGGCAGAATGGCTTTGTTAAGTATTTACATTTCAAATCGCTTTCAGAAGAAGCCACCAAGGCAACCCAAATAATAACCGAGTTACTGGAAAAAAATCCTGAACTAAGTTTTAACGATTTTGTTATTTTAGTTAGAGCTAACAATTCTGCTTTGCCTTTTGTTAAGGCAATAGAAAGAGCTGGGCTTTCTTATCAATTTTTAGCTTCCCAGGGGCTTTATCAAAAGCCAATTATTTTAGATGTCATTTCTTATCTAAAATTGTTGGACAATTATCATGAAAGTTTGGCCTTGTATCGTGTTTTAAGCCTGCCTTTTTTGGAAATTAATAACCAGGATATAATGCTAATCACCCAAGAAAGCTATAAAAGCGCTCAATCTCTTTATGAAACCTTAGCTAAATTATCCTTAGTGAAGGGCATAAGCCAAGCAAGTATAAATAAAATAACATTTTTGCTTTCATTAATTACTAAACACACTGAAATGGCAAAAACTAAGCCAGTAAATGAGGTTTTGGCGGCATTCTTAAATAATTCGGGGTATTTGAAATATCTTACTGTCCAAGATAAATTACTGGAAATTGATTTATTGGCCCAATTTTACAAAAAAGCCAAAAGCTTTGCTGAAACTTCAATTGACCCTTTGTTAAAATCATTTTTAACCCAATTAAATTGGGAGCTGGAGGGCGGAGAGCAAGGCAAGCTGGAATTTGATGTGGAGCAGGGCCCAGAATCAATTAAAATAATGACTGTTCATTCAGCTAAGGGATTAGAATTTAAATATGTTTTGGTGGTGGGTTTGGTTGACAAGCGCTTTCCCTCTATTGAAAGAAAAGACGCTATTGAAATTCCTGATAAATTAGCCAAAGAAAAAGCTCCAGAAGGGGATATTCATTTGCAAGAAGAAAGGCGGCTTTTTTACGTGGCAATGACCCGGGCCAAGCAAGGGTTATTTTTAACTTCGGCCTCAAATTACGGAGGTAAAACAATTAAAAAGCCCTCGCAATTTCTAATTGAATTAGGCCTAGCACAAAAAATTCTAATTCAAAGTGGTAAAGACCAGCCCTTTGCCGATTTTGCTGACCTGGCAACCAATAAAGAAAAACAAGGCGCTCGTGACAACCAAAATAAGCAATATAAGCTCCCGGAACACTTCTCTTTTACTCAATTAGCTGCTTTTAACAATTGCCCCTATCAATATAAATTAGCTCATATTTTAAAAGTGCCAATTAAAGGAAGGGCCAGTTTTTCTTTTGGTAAAACAATCCAT
>JAQURU010000060.1 GCA_028715435.1 Minisyncoccota bacterium | reverse complement strand
CACTAACCAGTGCCAAACTATGAGCGCTTGGCAATGCCCAACAACCAATACTTATCAAATCTGCGGTGATTTTAACAATGACTCTTGCTTGGAATGGTCTCAAACATATACCTGCGATACTGGCTATACCTGTTCTGCCTCTGGCAAAACCTGCCAGGCAGTGGGGGATAACCCAACCACAGGCACTCTAACAGCCACCAAAACAACTGCTTTAACAGGTGAGAACGTTAGCTTTACTGTAAAAGGCTATGACACTGATGGCATTACCAAGGTTTGCTTGCTTGATGGTGAACAGCAAACTCCAGTTTGCCAGAACGTTTCAACCTATACCTGGAACTTAACCAAACAAACTCCTGGAACATACTTCTTTTATGGTTATGTTTATGGTAAACGGCCAAATGGGGAACAAGTGGAAAGAACCACTGATCCTTTCTTTGTGAAGGTGAATTTCCAAGGCCAAGCGCCAGTGTGCAATAACACTTGCCAATCTATTGGGCAGTGGCAGTGTTTGGCCAACAATGCTTACCAGGTTTGCGGTGATTTTAACAATGACTCTTGTTTGGAATGGTCTAGCCAATATGCTTGCTCTGGGGGCACATTTTGCAGCGCTACTGAAAGGGCTTGCATTGTTCAAAACGACAACCCAACTTCAATTAATTTAACCTCAAACAAAACCCAAGCCATAGTTGAAGAAAATGTTGATTTTACCTTACAAGCTTCTGACCAAGATGGCATAGAAAAAATTTGTTTTATTGACCAGGCTTATTCCCAGAGCCCAGAGTGTTTTAATTGCTCTGGAAATTCTTGCCAAAAAATATTTACCAAAACTAAACAAGCTCCTGGATTATATGTTTTCTCTGGCTATGCTTTAGCTAAAGATCCTCAAGGCCAAACAAAAACAATAAGCGCTGCACCAGTTTCTATATTGTTTATTTCGCCAACTCCAACCTGTCAAGATGATTGCCCATTTAATGGCAAAACAGAATGTTTTAATTATAACTCTGTAAGAACTTGCGGTTATTATGATAATGACTCTTGCTTGGAATGGTCTTCAAGCATTGTTTGCCCTGAAGGCCAAAGCTGCACTGGAGCAGGAATTTGCTCTCCCGTGTGCTACAATCAATGCCCGAGTGCTGGGGCCAAAGAATGTTACAGTGGAGGCGTAAGAACTTGCCAAATGCAAAACAATGGCTGCTTGGGCTGGTCCAGTCCAACTGACTGCGGCACTGATCAAAATACCGAGGAATACAGATGCGCCAATAATAATCAAATTGTTGAAAGAAAAATAATTAAGCAAGGTTGCTTAAATGGTCAGTGTTTCACAAATACCCAATGGATTGAATATGACAATTGCAGTTCCAGGGGAAATGTTTGTAACCCATTAACAAACAGGTGCTCTTCTCAGTGGCTTACTGTTTCTTGTTACGCAGCTCCTTCAACTGCTCAAAGAGGGGAATTGTCTTGGGTGATAGCTCAGGTGGCTGGGGGAGTGGGGCCATACCAGTATTCTTGGAGCGGGGATTTTTCTGGTAATGAGCAAACTGTTTCCAAAACATTTTACACTCAAGGAACTTACACAGCTAATTTAACTGTTACAGCTGGCAATCAAACCAAAACAGCCAGCTGCTCGGTTTATGTTTCTAATGAAATTGCTCCTTATGCTAATCATCCAGGATCTGGCAATATTTGGGTTTCCAATACTTCACCTTACACAGGAGAAACAATTTCTATCAATATTTCTGGCAATGATGAAGATGGCATCAACGAATTGCAAGCCTATTATCAAAATGCCTGGCACGGCCAATCTGTTTCAGGGAATTCTGCCACCAGAAGCTGGCAAATAACAGAATATACCCCTGGTAATTACCAATATTGTGGTAAAATAGTAGCAAGGACAATGACAGGGCAAAGGGATGTTTCTTATACTAGCCCACGGTGCATTGAAATATTTGTCCGTAATCGATAAAGCATGCCATTTTTTACATGGCTCAAAAATTTATTTATTCCTTGCAATGATAATAATTTCAGGCCTAAAATCTTAGAAGGCAAGTATTTGATTTATATTTTGCTTTTGGCCTGCTTTTTACGTTTAACTACCTTTGTATTTTTTTGGCAATTGCCCAATACCAGTTTTTTTGCTGATATTTCCAGAACGATTTTAATTGATTCTTTAAACCAGGAAAGAACTGGCCTTAAACTGGCCACCCTAAAAGAAAACATCTTGCTTAATCAGTCAGCTTTATTAAAAGCTCAAGATATGATGGCCAATGGCTACTTCAGCCACACTAGCCCATCTGGCATTACTCCTTGGTACTGGTTTTCTAAAGTGGGATATAATTACAAAGCAGCAGGGGAGAACTTAGGCATTGGCTTTGTTGATTCAGCAGCTTTGCACCAGGCCTGGAATGATTCTCCCTCACACCAGGCTAATTTATTAAGCAATAATTACAAAGATATTGGCATTGCTTTTGTAGAGGGAAATTTTAACGGTTCGCCCACCACTATTGTTGTTCAGCATTTTGGCACACAGAAAATAATACCCGCAGTGAAACCAAAACCAGCCACTATAACTGTGAAGCCAGGAACCACCTCAAGCCAAGCAACTGCCAATTTAAGTTTGAATTTAGCAACAACTGCCAGCAGCGTGGCAGGGGAGGCCAGTTATTTGGTTATTTCAGCTACCAGCGGATTGGCTTCTTTAACAACCACCACTGCTAACCCAGAAACAAAAAAAAGTTTCTGGGCAGGGATTTTAAAGTTTCTTGTTAAAGATTATAATAGCTTAACCCAGAAAATTGTTTTAATTTTTTTGGTTATCAACATCACGGCTTTGATTTTAAATATTGTAATTAAGATCTTTGTTCAGCATTACGATTTAATATTAAAAGCCACCCTGATATCCATTGCTTTAATTTTGCTTATTGCTATTAGTCCTAAAGAAATTATTGCTTTAATCCAGCCCTATGCCAAAATCTTCTAAAATTTTATTAAAATATTTTTTGGTTTTAGCCATTTTATTTTTGGTTATTTTTAATTGGGGGTATATTTCTTGGTTTTTTAATTACCACACAATAGGGGATAATATGCAGTATTTGGTTGCCAAAACAATCGGCCAAAATAATATTTCGGTTTATTTTTCCAATATGCCAGAGTGGTCTAATTTGTCTAGCACTGCCAACGGCACTTCCTTAGAGACCTTGCCTCTAACAGAGCAGGCAGTTAGGCCGGTTTCCCTGGAAGGTCTTACTGGCCATTTAACAATTCCTTCAATCGGAGCTGATGCTCCCATTATGTTTACAGACAGTAAAAGCCAAAGTGTATTTGCTTCGCTTTTAAAAAAAGGGGTTTTGCACTTTCCAGATTCGGCCTTGCCTGATCAGCTTGGCACAACTATCATTTTAGGGCACAGCTCTCCGCCAAATTGGCCGAAAATAAATTACGATAGCATTTTTAACAGATTAGAAGATTTAGCTCCTGAAGATAAAATTATTATTGACTTTGAAGGTAAAAAGTATCAATATACAGTTCAGCAGACATATTTTGTGAATAAGGGCGATGACCTATCTTCCTACTTGACTTTTAACAAAAGTATGTTATTATTAGTGAGTTGTTGGCCACCTGGCCATAATTCTAAAAGAATTGTTGTTAAAGCGGAACTAAATAATAAATAACTTAAAACTAATAACAAATAACAAAAATATGCAAGAAAAAATCAAAATAATTTTAAAAGTTGCGTCTCTTTTAGCGGTTGCGGGCGTTTTAATTTACTTGCCCACAAATGCTGATCCTGCTGTGGTTTATACTCATCCATCAGCTGATATAACAAAAAGTTCAGCTATAGTGAGCGGGGAATTAAGCAATTTGGGCGGGCAAAGTTCTGCCAATGTTTGGTTTGATTATGGCTTAACATCAAGCTATGGTTCAAAAACCAATAATCAAACAATGAGTAATATTGGCACATTTCAAGCCACTTTAAATAACTTAAACTCTTGCACACTTTATCATTATAGGGCTGTGGCTGATAACGGCAGCGGTGCTGTTTATGGTATTGACAGAACTTTCACCACGCTTTGTTCAAATGATGAATTAAGGGTTTCTTTGGAAGCAATTCCATATTCAGGCCCTGCTCCTTTAAATAACGTTGATTTAAAAGCTGATGTAACGGGCAGGCAGGCAGGTGATGTTAGATATTGGTTTGATTGTAACAATGACGGCTCTTGGGACAGGCAATTAACAATGTATCAAGGCCCAAATTCTTCTTATACTTCTGATAATTTATGCAACTATCCCAGCAATGGCGTTTATACTGCCAAAGTTAGGGTGGAAAGATTAGGATTGTCAGCTGAAAGCACAGCCACAATT
>JAQURU010000008.1 GCA_028715435.1 Minisyncoccota bacterium | reverse complement strand
TGGAAAGCATTTGATTAAAAATATCTATGAACTTATAATGTGTTTCCGAATGTGCAAAACCCTTATAGGTCAAAGTATAAAATTTTTCTTTAAAGGCAACAATAACAATCACGTCGGGACCTGAACTATAACCCTCTGCAACTTCAAATCTAACTGCCTGCTGTCCTGCAACTTCTGTGTTTGCCAAATCTTTTTCTAAAAAACCTCCTCCTTGCAAAGCAAAATCTTTTAAGGAAACACTGTTAAAATTATCGGAAACACTGGCACTTATTAAATAGCCGGATGCAGTGAGTCCGCCTTCAATACTAACTTTCTCCTGCGATAAATCATCTTTCCCAAAACTAACATAACCATAAGTCATGTTGTCTGTTTCCTTTATCCAATCATTAGGATAGCTTATTTCAAATCCATACTTTTCGTTCCTGTAAATTTTCCACCCAGCGGTTTCATTTGAGATTAAACTGCTGACTCTGCTATTTTGCAAGTTAATGATTTGAGTTTGCAAGCTGTCATCAATAGAGGATTGTAGATTAATTTCCTTATAAATAAAAAAACAAACTGTTGTTAAGAGAATAACAGCTAAAATTAGCAAACCAAAGTGAAAAAGCAGGTATTTCTCAAAATATTTATCCGTAGGAATTTTCATAAATTTTTATTCCGCCGCCAGCTCGGGCAAAGCTGAGCTTAGCTGGGGTTGATAGTATTTGTTTAATTTTACCTTTTCTAAAACAACATTTCTAATTTTTTTATCTTTTATTTCAACCTTCAAAAGCCCGCCTTCCATTGTTTCTGGCGAAAAATACTGGTCAAAGACAAAATTGCCCAAAGAATAAGCAATCCAACCGCTGTTGTATTTCTCTAAGGGCTGGATAACATGTGGATGATGGCCAATTATCAAGTCAGCCCCTGCTGTAATGGCCATTTTAGCAAAATCTTTTTGAAAATCATCTGGTAATATTTGATACTCCTGCCCAGCGTGCAAAGAAACAAGCAATATATCAACCTTCTGCTTGCTTTGAGCTATTATCTCTTTTACTTTCGTAAAATCCCAACTAATCCAGGCCATCCCAGTTTTATCAAGCCCAGCCTTCCAGTTAGCGGGCCCTAAATTTTCAAAAGCTAAAAACCCAATTTTAGCCCCCTGGATTTCTTTTATTTTCAACCCAAAAGCTTCTTGCTCATTAAGGCCTGCTCCAACATAATCAATGCCAGCTTCTTGTAATCGTACCATTGTGTCTTGCAAGGCAATTGGCTGATAATCAAACATATGATTATTGGCAATAGATAAAACATCAAAGCCAACGTTTTTTAAGGCCAAGGTTGATGTTGGTGAAAACCGAAAAGAATAAATACTGCCAACCCTAATGCCTCTATTGGAAATAGGCCCCTCTAAGTTGCCAAAAAGAATATCAGCGCTGTTTAAATAATTGGTAATCTCATTAAAAGGAAAATCAAAATCTCCTTGCCCATATTTATTTATCATATACTCAACCCCTCGCCCCAGCATAATATCACCAACTGCCATTAAAACAATTTGCCCTGCTCCATTAGGCACTTCATTTCTCATGGGGTTAATATTTGCTTGAGAAATAGAAAAAACTGATTTTTGAATAATAAAAAAATAGCCAACTGATAGAAAGACAGCGGCAAACAAAAACCAAAAGATTGGAACAAATTTTCGCTGCATTTTTTTCAAAGGCCTTAAAAAACCTTGGAAGAAATTAGCCACATTAAAAGCACTCCTCCGATGCCCAAAAATATCCACACTAAACTTATTTTTTGGGGCGGCTCTATTGGAGTTTGAGGCTGTTGGTTTTGCTCGGCCTCTTTGACTTGACTTGTCTGATTATTTGATGCTGGCATAAATAAATAGTTAATTAGTAATCAAAGGGAATAGTGCTAGTGGAAAAATGGCTTGCATAAAAAGGCATGGGCTTTTGCAACTCTTTCAGCTTTTGAGCCTGGCTAATGGTATAAGCTCCAACAATAAAAGCTAAAATACCGATCATAATTAAAGAAAAAGAGGTAGAAATTCTTCTTAAAAGCAATTGGGAAAGGTCGTCAGGCATTTTGAAAATTAAGCTAATTTGTCGGGGCTGTCTGGCCCAAATATATCTTTGATTGGCACTTTCAATCCCTGGTCAAAAACTCCTTTTATCTCATTTTTTAAGCCAAGCAAAATGAACACCCCGGTAATGCCCAAAATGCCAACAAGTGAAAACACTAAATCAAAGCCAAACTTAGTTACAAAAAACCCTCCCAACCCTCCTGCTAAGCCCATACCCAAACCCAAGGAAGTTTCATTCCAGCCCCATTGAGTTGATTCTTTGCCTTTATCAATATTTCTTGTAAAGATAGCAGTCCAGCCAGACAAAGCCAAGGCCAGGCCCATTCCATGAATGGCTTCTAAAAAATAAATATGCCAAGGCAAAAAAGAAAAAATAAAACCAAACGGCACTATTGAAACAATGAACGTTCCTAAAACCATTACGAAATAATCATCTTTGTCTGATGATTTTTTATCAAGTAATCGGCCAATTGGAATTCTTAAAAGCGATCTAACGGTTAAAATAACGGCAGAAGCAAGGCCTACCACTAAAGCATTTCCGCCTTGAATTTTTTCAACTACAAATATGGCAAAAACAGGAGTTAAAAGCCCCCAGCCCGTCCAGAAAGCAATGTCGCTTAAAATTAAAAATTTAACGATTTTATTTATCTTTAAAATCGGTTTCATTGTTTTAAACATTATATCAAATAACGCAAAATAGAGACAAAGGCCCGAGCAAACAAAATAATTGCCAAGCCAATAACAGCCCATTTTATAACTTGCTTGGCTTTGTCTGTTGCTTTGGGATCTCCCCCTGCTGTAAACAGCATAAACCCGCCTAGTAAAATCATTAAAGGGGCAACAGTTAAGCCCAAGATTAATACCCATTTCATTACCTCATTCACAAGATCGCCTACTTCTTTTTTTTCAGAGCCAGGGCAAAAAGTAATTTCCCCGCTATATTGGCATTGACCATTAATACACTCTAATCCGATTCCTTCCCTGCAAGTAAAACCATCGGAGCCGCATGGACCGCATCGAAAACTTTCAGTGGCCAAGCTATACTTAATGCCAAAAAATCCCAAAAAAAGAATTATTAGCAGAGTCATCAAAAAACCCTTAATTTCAACTGTTTTTTTCATTTTTATTTCAAAACAGAAGTAATAATAGAAATAAAGGCCTTGGCAGAAAGAATTACCACCAAGCCAATCAATGCCCACTTAATTATGCTTTTGCCAGTGGTTGACATTTTGGGATCGCCTCGGGAAGTTAGGATATAAAATCCGCCCAAAATAATCATCAATGGCGCTAAAACCAACGCAAAATAAAGCAACCACTTGGTTATTGAATTTAATAAATCTTCAAGGCTTGTATGCGTAGACAAATTGAAAGAAACTGGATCAATACCTACCACAACCGCTGAAAAGTGGTTTGTTGTGGCAGTTAAAATGTTATTTTTTGTGTCAACGGTGGTGGCTAAAAGCTTCCATTGTTCTGTTTGTTCGTTATAGATAAAAAGCCGTAAAAAGCTTTCAAGCGCTCCGTTAAGCTGGGATTCAACATAAGGAACCTGAATAGTTATTGGCTTGTCAAATTCATGAATTTCATTTCCTTGGGCGTCTTTTATAGAAAAGTCAAACACTTGATCGCCAATTATCGTTTTTGACGTTGAAAGCGTAGCAATTTTTCCACTCACATCAGCAGAGCTGACTTTCACAGCCGTAATGTCTGCTGTTACATTAATTTGAAAGGTTCCTTTAGGAATTATCATTTTTACCGCACCAACACTAGTCATTAAAGAAATTGTTTGGTCTTTGGTGTTGTCAATATATGAAGCTACTGATGGAGTTGAAGGCAACGATGTGTCACCGGTCTGGCAGATGCACCTTCCCATATCACAAGTTGGATTGTAATTGGCTGGGCAAGGAAACAAGGCGCACTTGCTGTTAGCATTACAAGTAACAATTGAAGCATCGTCTTGAAGTAAATGGAAATTAGCGGAAATGTAATCGTAATTATTTAAATTAATTAAGGGTATTTCAGCATTTTTATAACCAACTGCTCCTTGAACAACTGCCACATACTCATGCTCTGAAGAAAAAGTTAAAGGACTAATAGTGCATTTTCCTCTTGGTTCTAATCCTGCGTCTCTGTTTTCGTCAGTGACACAACTAGCTACTGTTGCATTATTCTTTTTCCTATCAACAATAGTTACTAAAATTCCTCTCAAATCCTCGGTTGTATACTTATCATCTGCATGCACAAGAATTTTCTTTTGTATTACATCATTAAGGCAATAACAGGCCTTGCCAGCAAAAGTAGAGGTCTGACAAATTGGTTTTTGCCCTGTTTGGCACTGCGTGTTAATACAGTCAATATCAGTATTGCATTTTTTAGCTTCTTGACAAAAACATTTGCTGTCAGTGCCGCACATTGGTAAAAAGGTAAAAGTAGAATTTGCGAATGCATCAAAGCATAATTGGTTGCCACAACATTTAAAATTGGCACAGCTTTGTTCTGTGGTGCAGCTTTGCTTGCAAAACACACAGGTATTGCCCATATTAGAATTACAAACAGCTCCATTGGGCATTAATTTTTCTATTCTATCTGTGCATCCTGCTGGTAAACTTCCTTCCTGCACACAAGTATATCCAGGCCCAAAAGTTTCTGTGCAGCCTTTTATACAAGCCCCGTCAAAACAACCATTAGCGCAATTATTTAAAGTTTTTTGATACATGCTTGTGCCACAAGTACATTCCTGAACTTTTCCGTAAGGATTCGTACCCGCGCATTCATCAACGCAAACATAGGTTTGTTTTGTTGGATAGTCATAATACTTAACCGCGCTTTTTTGAAAAATATCCCCAGCATCGCCAACTGCCTGGCAATAACTTTTCTTCAGCAAACTTAAATCTGCTTTTAATAAAGGCAAAGACACTGTTAAGTCCGACCCTTCTTGAACGGAAAACGACGCCGGACAACCATTTTCTGCCCAGCATTGATAAAAAGGATCATTAGAGATATATGCTTCATATTCTCCAGCAGGCAAATACACAATACAAGATCCAGCCTCTTTGCTTGTTAAACATTGATTAATAGGGGAAGAGTAATCTTTTTGCCTGATATAAACCATCGCCCCGCTAACTGGGTACCCAATACTGCCTGATGCCTGGACCGCCTTTATCTCGACTAAAGCTGTCTTCTCAGCATCTCTAAAACAAACTCCATTAGAACAGCCAAAAGGGCAAGTATATTTAGTGGTTGATATTGCAGCATCACCAGCGGCGCAATAGGCCTCAGTTAAAGTTTTCCCGTCTGCTTCACACTTATCCTCTACAATTTTATCGTCATAAGTGGCTGTGCCAAAAGCATTAAATTTTTGACCTCCATCAGTATCAATGCAGGCCTTCTTGCAATAGCCATTCTTGCAGCCATAAGGGCAGATATAAGTTTCTGATTGAACCCTGTTATCCTGGCAGAAAAATTCCTGCAAAAGATTAGTATTTTTAGTTGAACAAACATCGCCTTGCCCTCCAGTTATGCCAAAGGTTTCATAATCTTTGCCTTTGTCTGTTTCTGTGCAAACAGTCTGACAACCGCATTGACTTGTTAGTTTGTCACATGCTGCAAATTGACCACTCGGACATTTATTAGTGCATTGAGCATCATAACTGCATTTCGGCAAACATTTGCCTCCACCTAAAATACCGGCTATACCTCCTGGTTCAAAATAACAAGCACCCAAGCCCAAACATTCTTTTTCATCGCAAATATTAAATAATCCTTGGCCGCATTCACTGCAAAGATAAGCTGGCTTGAAAAATATATAGGCCTTACCTGGCTCAAGATAGTTCAAGCTGCTCGCGCCTGATCCTTCTGGCACTCGGCCAGCTGCTGAATAAAATGCCCAATTGCTGTCTTGAATACTTGGCGATCCCCAATTAAGCCAGTAAACTTCTGACAGCTTGTTTTTGTTTTCATAAAAATAAGTGGTATTTAATGGAAAACTTCCAAGGCGAAAAGGAAAACCAACAATGTTTTTTCCTGTTTGCAAGCTATTCATAATGCCGTTAAGCCAATTTTGAATTGTAGTATAATTAGAATCTTCCGATGTGGCGGTAGTTTTACCTTTAATAGAAAAAATTGCTGGCTCTGACATATTAATCAAGTAGCCGTTTTCTGGTTTTAAGTTACCTCCTGTTGTAAATGTGCTAAGCCAAGCACCTATTGGATTAATATTTTCCCAAATACCATTGTTATACGTTTGAATAGAAATATATTTACCTGCAATGTTTTTTAAAGCGTCTTGAAGGTCTGTAATAGATGATAAAACTGGAAAAGAAATTAGATTAAAACCCTTAGCCAAATACCAATCGCAAACTAAGCTCCCGTAAGTTCCTCCGCCCTGCTGGCAGCCCTTAAATCCAGAAGCTAATGGCTGGCATCCACCACTATTCGTGCACCTTGAACTGCAATAAGGCGAACAAGTTTCTTGTTTTTGGGTATAGCAAAAACAAAATGGATCATAACAAGTAGTAGTAATTGGATTAGTAGGATTACCGTCTGGTCCTATGGTTGCAACAGCCTCACAAATACGAGGATCGTTCGGGCAAAGAATATCACCGCTATCGGGAGCTGCAAATAAAGGCGCGGAAAGTTTTGGGTAAGAAGTGCATTGGCCTGATTCGAATGAGCATTGAGCCTTATAAGATGGTCCTGGATATCCATAATTAGGATTATATATTTCGCAAGTACCACTAGTATAACCATTCGATTTGCAGTAGTTATCGCAAGAAACGCAAGCCCCTCCTGATTGGCTTGTTGCGTTATTGCAAACCTTAGAGCAACAATCAGCGCCAGTAAAACAACTCTGGCCAACATTTTTACAAGCTGTTTGAGCAAGCCCGTTTTCTGGCCTGATAATTAAAAAACCAATTGAAACAACACAAAAAAATAAAACAGCAATAATACAAAGCTGCTTTCGATTAAAAAACTTGAGCATATTTTTATTTTTATTTAGTTATTATTTAATTGTAATATTAAGCTCGGCTTAATAAAAGCCCGAAATGATAAGAACCAGCGGGTATTTCTTTTTCTAAAGAAAATCCCGCCTCCAAAGCAATATCTTTGGCTCTGCCCGGAGAAACTCTTCTTTCTTGCAACGGCCCAAAAGTGGCTTCCATGGACCATTCAACCACTAAAATCTTGCCGGTTTCTTTTAAAACCCTGCTGGCTTCCTGAAAAACAGCTTGCTTATCCTCAACTTGAAATAAAAGATTAGTCATTAAAACCAAATCGCACGATCCGCCCTCAATTACAGAAATGCCGTTCTCAACATCACCCAAAATCTTTGTGATATTTGACAATCCCTGCAAATTGGCTTTTTTCATTAAAGCAGAAAGCGGCTCTTCTTGAACATCAATAGCATAAACTGTTCCATCAGGCACTTTATTAGCCAAAGGAATCACCCACCCCCCAGACCCGCAACCAAAATCAGCCGCTACTGTATCTTCTCTTAAATGAAGCGAGCTTAAAATTTCTCCTGGATCTAAAAAAGCAACTGGTGACATAAAAATTTTTATTCAGCAACCTCTGTTGGGTCGCACTCATTTAAACAAATAGCTGAAGCCACTTTATCTCCTGGCTTTAATTTCATAATTCTAACCCCAGAAGATGCTCTGCCAAAAACAGAAATTGTTTTGATTTCACTTTTAATAACCTGTCCTTTAGCTGAAATAACCACTACATCATTTTCCTGCTGGGAAAGAATTTTCGAAAACACAACTTTACCGGTTTTATCATTAACTTTAGCTGCTTTTATGCCAGAACCCCCACGTTTTTGTAATCTGTATTCTTCAAGTTTTGTTCTTTTGCCATAGCCATTTTCGGTGATTATCAAAAGGTGATTTTTAGCGTCTTCTTTTACTTTAATTTCGTCCATGGCAATCACTTCATCACTTTTCCCAAGCTTCATGCCCTTAACCCCAGAAGAACTCCTGCCCATTGACCTAACATCTGTACCTTTAAATCTAATAGACTGGCCTGCTTTAGTGATTAAAATAACTTCATCGGCTTTATTAATGATTTTAGCTGATTTTAAGGTATCCCCGGCTTGCAGTTTAATAGCTAATAACCCATTTTTTCTAACATTTTTGAAAGCAGACAATTCTGTTTTCTTTATTATCCCATTTTTTGTGGCCATTATCAAAAATTTATTAACATCTGCTTCGTCCTGTTTGCTATACGGTATAATGCTTAAAATTTTCTCGCTTTGAGATATTTCTAAAAAGTTTAAAATTCCCCTGCCCTTAGTGGTTCGATTCATCTCTGGAATTTCCCAAACAAAACATTGAAAAACCTTTCCTGAATCAGAAAAGAATAGAAGTTTATCCAAGGTGCTTCCTGAAACAAAGTGCGCAACTGCATCCTCGCTTGAAACCTCAATGCCCGTAACGCCCTGCCCTCCTCTTTTTTGAACCTTGCAAACTGAAGGCTTGAACCTTTTAATGTACCCCCCGCTAGTTAAAACAATCATGGCCTCTTCGTTAGGAATTAAATCTTCATCTCCAATTTCGCCTAATTTTCCTACCACCACTTTGGTTCTTCTTTGATCTTGGTGCTTTTCTTTGGCCTCATTTAATTCTTTTTTCACAACTTCTTTCTGCTTTTTAGGACTTTCTAAAATAATTGTTAATTCTTTCACTTTTTCCATGATAACTTTTAATTCTTGTTCTATTTTTTCCCTTTCTAATTTGGCTAAATTAGACAAGCGCATTTCTAAAATAGCTGTTGCCTGTATAAGTGAAAGCTTAAATTTCTTCTGTAAATTTTGACTAGCTGCTTCCTTGCTCTCTGATTGTTTGATGGTTTTTATAACCTCATCAATATTTTTTAAAGCAATCATTAAGCCATCTAAAATCTGGGCCCTTTCTTTGGCTTTCATTAAATCAAACTTTGTGCGCCTAATCACAACTTCTTGCTTATGTTTTAAATAAAAAGTTAAAACATCGCTCAATGATAAAACTCTTGGCTGAATGCCATCAACCAAAGCCAACATATTTAAATGAAAGGTTTTTTGCAGGTCTGTGTATTTATATAAACTATTCAAAATTTTATTAGGAGAAGCTTCTTTTTTAAGGTCAATCACAATTCTCATTCCCTCTCTATCAGACTCATCTCTAATGTCTTTTACCCCATCTATCTTTTTATCTTCCACTAATTTAGCAAACTGCATAACTAAACCAGACTTTTGCGTTTGATAAGGAATTTCCGTAATAACAATTTGCGATACTCCTTTTTTGCTTTCTGTAATTTCTGCTTTGCCCCGCATTAAAATCGGCCCTTTGCCTTGAGAATAAGCAGAAATAATTTCTTTTTTACTATAAATAATGCCCCCAGTTGGAAAATCCGGCCCTTTAACAAATTCAAACAGGTCCTCTGTGGTGGCCTCTGGATTGTCCACTAAATAAATTGTGGCATCCAAAACTTCCCCAACATTGTGCGGTGGAATATTTGTTGCCATGCCAACAGCAATACCCAAAGAGCCATTAAGTAAAAGCTGGGGCACGGGAGAGGGCAAAACCGATGGTTCTTTACGAGTGGCATCATAATTGGAAACAAAATTAACCGTGTCCTTTTCAATATCTTGCAACATTGCCTCTCCAATAACCGAAAGCTTTGCCTCTGAATATCTCATAGCGCTAGCACTATCCCCGTCGATCGAATTGTGGACAAAAACACCAGCATCCAAGCAAAAATTATGATAACTATCAACCGTTAAATCAAAAACGTCTTCTTTTTCAGTAAGGCGGCGGACTGAAATAACTTTATGATTTTTGTTAATTTCTTGTAATATTAAATCAGGATTATTCTGAAAGTATTTGCTAAGGCCTGTTTCCCATAAAGGAGCACGCCCGTAAGGGTAAACCCTTTGCCGAACTTCTAAATAAATGTCTTGATTCAAAAGATCATTATTGTTTATGGCCTCCTTGCAAATTTTTAAAAATTTCTTTTTCCCTGTTAAATTAGTTAAATGATTTTTATTGCCCTTTATGATTTTTTCATGCATAAAAAATCTATACTCTGGATCTTGCCAAAGACGCTTCAATGTTTTTGTAGCTCTTTCACCTATCTCTTTTCTTTTCTCGGGATGTTCTTGAATGAAGGCCTTATTGGTTTCACTTAAAAAGATCTTCATTTTTTCCCTATATATTGGGTCTTGCCAATTTTTTTTATTTCTTTCAGAAAGTCTTTCTGCATTTTTCTGTCGATTAGCAGGATCTGCCCAAAATATTTCTCTACCTCTTGCTATTTTTTGACGGTATTCCTTGTTTTGATGCTGAAAAATAGCGTTTTGATAATGAATTTTCCAGTGCTCGCCCCACTGCATTCTTGTCAGATTATCTGGACTATTATCTAATTTATTAAAATTTATATGGTGCCTTACTCGCCCATTACTCTTAGAATATTTTTTATTTGTTAAATTATAATTATCAGCCAAATGATGTGCTGGAACCCATTCCTCTGTTTTATTTTGAAATATCAAAGTATAGCCATCTCTATTGATTCTATCTGTTTTTTCTGAAATTTTTTCGTATAAAGGCATTAACGATTCCTTTTCGCGAAGAAATTGTGCTTCTCTATAAGAACCGTCTTTTAACATAAAAAGATGGTTTGGGGTGCATTTAATTTTTGCGCCGTTATCTAAAATAACTTCAACCAACTCTGCTTGTTTTATCGTTAAACGAGGTTTTTTAATTTCCGCGATACAAACCAAACCCAATTTATTAACAGCATAAGTATAATTTTTTTTACCTGCCTGCCATTCATTAATTAAATCTTCAAATGTTAGGCTCCTGCCATCGGTAAGTTTAACTTTTGTGTCTTTTGCAAAGCAACCAAAATTACCCTGACCTTTTATTAGTGGGTAGCGCAAAGAAAAATCCTGGGCCATTCTCACCAAAGAATCATAAACAGCAATATCCCCATGCGGGTGATATTTACCAAGAACTTCTCCAACAACCGTGGCTGATTTTCTAAATTTAGCGTTAGCTCTTAACCCTAAATCATACATTGCATACAAAATCCTGCGGTGAACTGGCTTTAAGCCATCTCGAACATCAGGCAAAGCCCTAGAAACAATAACCGACATTGCATAGTCCAAATACGAATCCTTGATTTCATCGGTAATTTCTCTGTCTCTTATATATCCTATTTCTTGTAATGGTTGTTCTTTTTCTGCCATAAATAATTAATTAGTGGTTGTGGCACTTGAAGTTGAAAAAGCTGGACTTAACTCTGAAAATTCTTCGCTTGAAGTTGACAATTCTTCGCTTGTGGTTGTCCCAACTAAATTTTCTATCATTTGTTGTATTTCTTTTGTTGTTTGATCTGATAAAGCAACTGCGTCTTTTGCTTGATCAAGGACTGGCAAAGAATTCAACCCTAAAACATTTTCAATTCCCTGTTCAGTAAACTTAGCAATCCTTCCTTTGGCGTTATGACCAACAATAAAAACCAAGGGCGCAGCAATTACAATTAAAACAATTCCAATTAAAATCACCTTTCCGATTTTTTCCATAACTTTACGAGATCAACCCCAATAGTAGTCCCTCACTATTACTCGGGACACTACGGGGCAAGCACAATAATTTTGGTTTCGTCATCTTCGCCGGGCAGGTCTTTTGGCGTTATTTTTATTTTTGGTAATGGCTCAATGGCTGTTTCTCCCATTTCTTTCAAAAACTTAGCCACATCATCTAACTCAATTTTCAAGCCAGGAATTTTGTAATGCATTGGAATAACAATGCCTGGTTCTATCTGGCTGATAATTTCAGAGGCGTCTTTAGCGCCAATGGTATAGGTTCCCCCAACTGGAATAAATAAAATATCTATGTTTCCTAAGCTATCAACTTGTTCGCTTGTTAATTCTTTTTGGCCCAAATCGCCCAAAAACCCGATTTTCATTTCTTCGGCTGTAATGGTAAACATTATATTTACCCCCCGGTCTTTGCCGTTATTGTCATCATGAAAAGAAGGAATGCCTTTAATAAAAACGTCTTTAACTTCATATTCCCCTGGAGTGTCGATAACAAAAGGATTCCCCCCAACCCCTTTTACGTTGGAATGGTCTTTGTGATTATGGCTAACCAAAATAATATCTCCTTCGGTTTTGGGAAACTTCAAGCCAACAAACTCGCCCTCAAAAGGGTCGATGATAATTTTGGTTTCGCTTTCTTTGTGATTTTTCACCCCAATTTCAAAAAAAGATTGTCCATGCCAAACAATATTCATAGCTTTACAATAACTTCTTTATTTATATTACCAAAACATAACAACCCTTGCAACAAATGTTTTTAGAAAAAATAAAATCCTGCTGTTTTTTTAAAAAACAGCAGGACAAGATACAAAATGAACAAGAATTCAATCTCCAAGCTACAACACTGCCAGGAGACGGAACGATTTGAGGTCCCCGCAACCGTCGGCCCAACCGCAATTGACATCGGCAAGCCCACCATTGTCGAAGTAGCCGCCGTCCAAGCGATGATACTCAGCGGACCCGAAAAGGTCAGAGAACCACAGCCAAGTGTTGGTTTCGCCATCATAAGCTCTTGGCGTATCCGTCAGTATCTGGGGAAGCACATTAGATTCAATGGCTTTCTCTAATCGAACTTGGCCTGGCTCAAGCCCGAGTTTTACCGCCAAAGCTGATGCGATTTTCTGCTCTATTTCTAAGGCAGAAATGTTAAACCGCGAGGATCTAGGTTTATAATCGGCTATCTCGCCTTTTTCGCGGAGATCATTAGTTATGTCTCCCAGCAGATTGTCATCCTCCCACATTTGCTCACCATTTTGGTATGCCGGCTTACAACGGGTATCTACTAAAACGGCAATTCCACCCAGGTTGCATGGATTACCCAAAATCTTTCCCTCGTCGACTTGTTCATAAAACCAATCATTCGGTTTTACGTTCCAACCAGGAAAATTTTTATCTTGAGACATTTCAACTGATGGTAAAAAATGCGGTTCCAGCCCCAATTCTTTCCATTCCGCAAATTTTGCTTCTCCGTATTTTTCCAAGGTCTGAACAAATTGCGAATAATCAAATTTTTTAGCAAAATTTTTGCCAAAGAAATTTTGATGCAACTCTTTTTCACGGGCAACGATTGCATCTATCCAATTTACAACTTCAAAAGGATTTTCGCGTTTTAAAAAACGCTTAAACTCCTCCCAAGAAATTGATACTCCAATTTTTGACCAAAAATCACTCATTATGCCAGCTGCGTCATCAACCGGCACACCACCGACCATTATTTTTCTCATGGTCAATACCTCCCATAAAAAGAATGGAAACAAGTTGTCAAATAACACGGTTAAACATTACCACAAAAAATATGATTAGTCAAGATTGCAACAATGTGGATTTTTAGGTATATTGAACCCAACGCGAAAGCGTAAGAGAATAGAGAAATTATTATGATAGCGAAAACATTAAAGAAAATAAAAACAGATGTGGTGAGCCCGCCAAAAGTTGGCGAAATTGCCGAAGGCACAATTATTAACAGAGCCAAAAGCGCTTTGTATGTTGATTTAGGCCAAAAAGGAATTGGGGTTATTTATGGCCAAGAATTTTTTGAATCAAAAAATGCTTTAAAAAATTTAAAGCCAGGTGATACTATTGCCACCAAAATTATTGCGTTGGAAACAGAAGACGGCTTAAGAGAATTGTCGTTAATTGGCGCTAACCAAGAAGCAGCTTGGCAGGATTTAATCCAAGCCCAAGAAAAACAAGATATCTTTGAAATTCCAATTAATTCAGCCAACAAAGGCGGGTTAATTTGTATGATAAATGGCATTCAAGGATTCTTGCCAACCAGTCAATTGCTGCCAGAACACTTTCCGAAAGTAGAAGGGGCTGACCCTTCTAGGATTGCTATGGAATTACAAAAATTAGTGGGGCAAAAAATCAAAGTGCGGGTCTTTGATTTAAATCCACAAGAAAATAAGCTTATTCTTTCTGAAAAAGCAACAAAAAAAGAAGAGTTGGAAGAAAAAATGATGCAATTTAAGGCAGGTGAAACAGTGGAAGGTGAAATCAGCGGAGTAACGAGCTTTGGCGCTTTTCTTATTTTTGAAGGAGGGCTGGAAGGGCTTGTGCCCTCTTCAGAAATTCCTGAAAAAACTGATTTAAAAATCGGCCAAAAGGTTCAAGCTAGAATCACCGAGATTGCTAATAATAAAATTTATCTTTCTCTAAAATAAATGTCAAAAATTCTAAAAAACTTTGGACTAGTTATTTTGGTTTTTATTACCATTTCCGCAGTATTTGCTTTGCTTAATCCAGGGGCCTTACAGAAAAGCAATGAAATTGCCTTAAGCACTTTAGTACAAAAAATCAATGATGGCCAAGTAAGTAAAATTGATGTTTCTGGTTCAGATTTGGCCATAACCTTTAAAGATGCCTCTAAGGCAACCTCTAGAAAAGAAATTGGCATATCGCTGGATGAAACCCTGAAAAATTATGGAGCCAATCCAGACATTATCAAGCAGGTCATTGTTACTGTTATACCCCCTAAAAGCAGTTTCTTAGATTGGCTCACGCCAATTTTGTTTATCCTGCCTTTTGTTGTTTTTGGTATTTTCTTTTGGATGATTTTACGCCAATCCAAAAACGGGCCTGGGCAAACATTTAATTTTTTGCGCTCTCCTGCTAAACTTTTTGACTCAAACAATAAAACCACTGACAGAATAACCTTTAAAGATGTGGCTGGCTTGGAAGAAGCCAAAGAAGAAGTGAGTGAAATTGTTGATTTTCTCAAAAATCCCCAGAAATTTTTAGACATGGGCGCTAAAATTCCCAAAGGCGTTCTGTTGATTGGCCCTCCGGGCTGTGGAAAAACACTTTTGGCAAGGGCTGTGGCTAATGAAGCTGGGGTTCCGTTTTACTCAATGTCTGGCTCGGAATTCATTGAACTATTTGTGGGGGTTGGTGCTTCCAGGGCAAGATCACTTTTTGAAACAGCCAAAAAAAATCAGCCCAGCATTGTATTTATTGATGAAATTGACAGCATTGGCAAAGTAAGGGGCGTAGGCATGGGAGGGGGCCACGAAGAAAGAGAGCAAACTTTAAACCAGATATTAGCGGAAATGGACGGATTTGAAAAAAACACTCAAGTAATTGTTATGGCTGCCACCAACAGACCTGAATATTTAGACCCAGCCCTTTTACGGCCAGGCCGTTTTGATAGGCGGATAATTTTAGATGAGCCAGATATCAAAGGAAGAGAAGAAATTTTAAAAATCCATTCCAAGGAAAAACCTTTAGCCCCTGGCGCTGCTTTGCGAGAAGTGGCTGAAAGAACTCCAGGATTTTCTGGGGCTGATTTAGCTAATTTAATGAACGAAGCAGCAATTTTAGCCACTAGGCGGGCAAAAAAACAAATTGACCAAATTGACATTTTAGAATCAATTGAAAAGGTTTTGTTGGGGCCTGAAAGAAAAAGTCATTTATTATCAGAAAAAGAAAAAAAGGTTTCAGCTTTTCACGAAGCTGGGCATGCATTAGCTTCTGCTTTTTTACCAAATGCTGAAGAAGTGCGTAAAATTTCTATTGTGTCTCGGGGAATGGCTGCTGGATACACTTTAGCTTTACCCAAAGAAGAAAAACGGATGCGAACTAAATCAGAATTTAAAGATGAGTTAACAGTTTTACTGGCTGGGTACACAGCCGAGCAATTGCAGTTTAATGAAATCTCAACAGGCGCTTCCAATGATTTAGAAAAAGCCAGCTTGTTAGCTCGTAAAATGGTAACCAAATACGGAATGTCAAAATTAGGGCCAATTTCTTTTGGTAAAAGAGAAACCCTTGAGTTTATTGGCTATGAGCAAGAAACCGAAAGAAATTATTCTGATAAAGTGGCTGCTCTGATTGACCAAGAAACTGAAGGGTTTATAAAACAAGCCCAAGAAGCAGCAGCCAAACTATTGAAGAAAAATAAAAAACTTTTAAACAAGGTGGCTACTATTTTAATGGCTAAAGAAACCATTGAAAAAGAAGAATTTGAGCAGTTGATAAGCGCAAAAACAATAAAGCGCGGGGGCGTGTAGCTCAACGGCGGAGCAGGGTCCTTATAAGGCCAAGGTTGTTGGTCCGATTCCAACCACGCCCACTACAATGGAGATTTTACGGGCGGTTAGCTCAGTTGGTAGAGCGTTCGCTTGACGTGCGCAAGGTCACAGGTTCGAGTCCTGTACCGCCCACCAAGCTTAGCTTGGTTAGGCCCAGCTTAGCTGGGCCACTGTTTCTTTGGTTCGTTAATAATAACTTTTATAAAAAGAGAACAAGGAGGAGTAATATGGAAGAACTCAAAAAACCAGATGGGTGGTCTAAAGATGTCCCGTTACCATCAATAGAGGAAATAAAACAAGCAATTCAAGAAGGGGAAGCAATGATAGAAAGCATACTAAAGGAAATGAAAACGAAACTAAGAGGGACTAGTCCAGAGATGTTTAATACACAAATTACTATTTAAAATTATTGCTCAAGCCATCAATTTAAGCTCCCGTAGAAAATTGGGAGCTTGTTTTTTTACTCGGATTTTGCTAAATTTAATGCCATAATGTAAAATAAATATAAACTGATATGACATTAACCAAAGCGCAACAATTTACACAAGAATATTTAAAAACCGATTTGCCCCAAATAAAAGTTGGCGATACAGT
>JAQURU010000059.1 GCA_028715435.1 Minisyncoccota bacterium | reverse complement strand
CCAAGCTAATGCCCAAAACCATCAGCCATTCAAGGGCACTCAAGGCCTGGGTAACTAAAAGTTTCTGCAAAGGAGGGAAATAAACAGCTCCAACCAACAAAAATAATCCTAATAAAACCCCGAAAACCAAATAGCGATTAGAAAAAATGTCTCTTCTGATAATTGCTCTTTTAAACGAACGCACAGAAAAAGCAAACACCAAAGAATCAAAACACATTAAAGCAAAAACAATTGTCCTTGTTTTAAGCAAGTCCCCAGTTAATTTCCAAATGAGTAAAAATGATAAAAACGCTGCCAAACCAGTAATAAAGAATATGGCAGTCATCCAAATTTTTAAGGGCTTATTTAAAATTGGCTCTTGGGGGCTTCGAGGGGGCTCATCCATTATTCCTTTTGTTTCCTGTTCGCACGTTAAAGCAATGTCAGGAAAACCATCCTCTACTAAATTGATCCAAAGAATTTGAGCAGGCAAAAGAGGCAAGGGAAAGCCCATAATCATGCAACCCAAAAATAAAAATAGCTCTGAAAAATCATCGGCCACCAAATAAGTAAAAACTTTTCTAATGTTTCCAAAAACGATTCTTCCCTGTTCAACAGCTTTGACAATAGTTTTAAAATTGTCATCAAGTAAAACTAAATCAGCCACTTCCTTAGCAACATCAGTGCCAGAGCCCAAGGAAATTCCAATATCAGCAACTTTTAAAGCTGGGGCATCGTTAACCCCATCTCCCACCATAGCTACAACTTCGCCATTATCTTGAAGGGCTCTAACAATGCGCAGCTTATGGCTTGGAGAAACCCGAGCATAAATAGAAACTGTTTCAACTTTTTGCTTTAAGCTGTCATCGCTTAATTCATCAATCTCTTTGCCCTCTAAAATATTCTCTTTTTCCGCTACAAGCCCAACCTCCAAAGCAATGGCCCGGGCTGTTAACTTGTGGTCTCCTGTAATAACAAGTGTACGGATGCCAGCCTTTTTAGCGGTTTCAATGGACTCTTGAGCGTCAGCCCTTAAAGGATCTTTAATGGCAATAAAGCCAACTAAAATCATTTTTTCTTTTAACTCGGCTAAATTTTTGTATTGAGCAGAATGAGGATATTGTTTGTAAGAACAGGCCAACACCCTCAATCCTTTTTTAGTTAAAGCTTCCACCTTGCCCAAAAGCTTGTTTAGTTCAGCAGAGTTTAATTTTTTAGCCTTACCATCAACATCTAAAAAATTAGAGTGTTCAATAATGATTTCAGGCGCCCCAATCGCATACAAAATAGTTTTTTTACTATTTAACTTATGATAAGTAGCGGCATATTTTGCCCCAGACTCAAAATTGATTCTGTCTAAGATTGGATATTGAACTTCTAGCTCTTTTTTATGCAGCCCAGCCTGCATGCCAGCTACAAGTAAAGCTTGGTCAGTTGGCCTGCCCCGCACTACCCATTTTTCTAAAACTTGGTCAGGATTTTCCACAAAGGCCTCATTAACTAAAGCAGCAATTTTTAAGGCTAAGATATGCGATTCAGCTCCATTCAAATCTTTTTGTGCCAAAAAAGCCTTAAAGCCAGAGCTAAATAGTTCTTTGGTGCTTGTTAAAATATAGCTCACTTGCATTTTTCCTTCTGTTAGGGTGCCTGTTTTATCAGTGCAGATAACTGTTACGCTGCCCAAAGTTTCTGTGGCAATTAGCTTTCTAACCAAACCTTTTTGTTTAAATATCCGGCGCATACCTAAGGTTAATATCACAGTAATAGCTGGCAAAAGACCCTCGGGAATGGCCGAAACGGCCAAAGCTAAAGAGGCCACTAAAATATCGCTAAATGCCTTTTCTGTAAAATGACCGATTAAAATAATAATAAAAATAAGCGACAAAATAAAAAAAGCCGTTTGTTTGGAAAGGGTTAAAATTTTCTTTTGCAAGGGCGTCTTTCGTTCTTTGGCTTCTTTCAGCAGGCTGACAATTTTGCCAATTTCGGTTTCAATCCCAGTGGCTGTAAGAATTATTTTACCCTCGCCCTCTTCAACAATAGTGCCCATAAAAGCCATGTTGCCTTGCTCGCTTAAAGAAGCTCTTTGGGGTGGTTTTACAGAACAATCTTTTTTCATTGCTTTGGACTCCCCTGTTAAACTGGCTTCGTTGATTCGTAAATTTTTTGATTCAATGATGCGCCCGTCCCCTGGAATCTTATCGCCCATTTTTAATATAACCACATCTCCAACAACTAAATTTTCACTGTCCACTTCTTTTTCGTTGTTATCTCGTAAAACCTTGGCTTTAACCTTCACCATTTTTTTTAAAGCAGCTAATGAATTGTTTGCTTTGTTTTCTTGGTAAAAACCAACTGTGGTGTTAATAAACAAAACCACAACAATAAAAACAGCATCGGAAAGATGCTTGAGAAAGAAAGAAATCACAACCGTTGTTAATAAGATATACATTAACGGGCTGTTGAACTGGCTTAAAAAAAGCTTTATTTTTGAATGCGGCTTTTCTTTGGGTAAAATATTCTTGCCGTTTTGAAGCAAACGTAAATCAGCTTCTTGGCTGCTCAAACCCTTGCAGCTGGCTGTTAATAGCTCAAAAACCTTAGCCAATGAAATTGTATGCCATTGCTCTTCCATATTTATATTTTAACATAAAACAAAAAAATCGTCCGTATTTAGAACGAATTTTTCAGTTTTAATTTAATTCTGCTTTAATTTACTTTCTTCTAATTTTATAATAAGAATACGCTAAAGTTGAAGCTAAAAAAACCGAAGAATAGGTTCCCAAAAAAACACCAATCAGCAAGGCTAAAGCAAATGGCTTTAAAGTTGTGCCCCCGAAAAGAAATAAAATCAATAAAACAATTAAAACAGTAGCGGACGTGTTAATTGATCTTGCAAATGTTTGATTTAAGCTTTTATTGACAGTCAGGCCAAAGTCAGCGCTTTTTTCTTTAGTTAAATTTTCTCTGATGCGGTCAAAAACCACCACTGTATCATTAATAGAATAGCCAAAAATTGTTAAAAGGGCTGTTACGATTGGTATGGTAATTTCATAACCATAATATTTACCCAACACGGCCCACACTCCAATTGGTATCATTACGTCGTGAAACAGAGCAATAATGCCTGTAATACCATAAACCCAGGACTTTACCGGAAAAGAAATCTTGCGAAAAGCAATGGCAATGTAAATTAAAATAGAAATCAAAGCTAAAGCCGCTACTGTTTTTATTTTGCTTTTTAATTCTGCCCCAATCACCGGACCAATAAATTCAAAGCTTTCCGAGCCCGCAACAATCGGAGCTAATCCAGCCAACTTATCAACAATTTGCTGATGAATTTCTTCAGTGCCTTCGGCTTTCATTTTTAAAACAATTGTTTTTTCTCCTTGTTGTTGGATAACAGCATCATTAATGCCCAAAGCAGAAAGCCCTTCTTGGATTTGTTGAGAAGTTGGAAGGCTATCTTGGAAAGAAACACTTAAAACAGTTCCCCCTGTAAAATCAATACCCCATTTTACTCCAAACAAAATAACAAAAACCACTGTTAAAACAGTTAATAAAATAGAAAAACCATAGAAAATTCGTCTGTATTTAATAAAATCAAAATGCATAAAGATAATTTTAAAATTGAAAATTTAGAATTTAAAATTTTTGTTTATTTCCAAAGCCATTTCACTTTTTCCAATCTTGTGCCAATGAATATTCGCATTAGTGTTCTGGTGATAAAAATAGCTGAAAACATACTTACCAAAACGCCCAAGCCCAAAGCCACGGCAAATCCTTTCACAAAGCTAGACCCAAAACTAAACATAATCAAAGCAATCAAGAGAGTGGTTAAGTTGCTGTCTCTGATGGAAGGCCAGGCTCTTGTAAACCCATTTTCTAAGGCATTTTTAAAATTTTCTCCTTTTTTTCTCTCTTCTTTTTGGCGCTCAAAAATCAAAACATTAGCATCAACCGCCATGCCCACTGATAAAATAGCTGCTCCAATGCCAGCTAAAGTTAAAGTGATAGGAATAACCTTAAATAAAGATAATAAAATCAAGGCATAAATGGCCAAAGCCAAAGAAGCTAAAAGCCCTGAAAACCTATAATAAGCTATCATAAATAGACAAACTGCCAAAAAACCAAGGAGCCCGGCCCTTAATGAGCTATTTAATGATTCCATCCCTAAGCTTGGCCCTACTGTTGTTTGAGAAATTAAATTAATTGGTACTGGCAAGGCCCCGGCATTAAAATTGCGCACCATTTCTTGGGCCTCTTTAACTGTAAAGCTGCCTGTTATCTGTGCCTTTCCTCCTGAAATTGCTTCGTTGACAGTTGGAGCTGAAATTAAAGCATCGTCGATAAAAATGGCTAAACGTTTGCCAATATTTTGAGAAGTTATTTGCTCAAATAAGTCAGCACCTTCGTCATTAAATTCCAATAAAATCTCGGGAGCCATAGTGTGTTGGCTAAAGCCTAAATCGGCTTTTTTCAGATACCTTCCGTTAAGTGCGGTCGC
>JAQURU010000058.1 GCA_028715435.1 Minisyncoccota bacterium | reverse complement strand
TTGAGTATCAAAAATAATTTTTACGTTATAGGAAACAACCCCTTGGCTAACAGTTCCAATGGTATCTACATCTTCTACCTTTCCGGTGATTTCCAGTTCGTCAATTGCATCAAATGTAATAATAGCTCTTTGACCGATTTTTACTTTAGCCACATCCACTTCGTTCAAAGAAATTTCGGCCATTTGTTACTTGGTAATTAAAGTTGCGATAATAGTTCCAGAAGAAATAGCATCGCCCTTAGCAACAGTTAAGTCTGCTAATTGCCCCGCAAAAGGTGCTCTTATTGTGTAGTCAGCCAGCTTAGCCTGAGCATCTAATAGAGCATTCTTTTTTTGGTCAACATTAATTTGGCTGGAGCGGATATCCAAAGGATCTGCCCCAGCTTTTAAATCAGTTAAAGACTGAGCTTTTTCTTGTATTGCTATTTGGGCTTGGGGAATTGATTGTTTGGCTGATTCAATAGAATTTTTCATTGAGAACATGCTGCCCAAAATAGAGTTTGCTTTACTGATATAGCTGTTAATATTGTTAATATGGGTATTCGACAAAGCTGCAGGATTGAAACCCTTGCCCGTTAATTGATCTTGATAAAATTGAATTAGATTATTGGCATTTTTTAAAGCGTCGGAGATTTTTTTAGCTGTTTCGTAAGTTTCGCTGATTAATGATTCAATAGCACTATTTGAAGAGCTTCGATTGGCTGCTTTGTAATCATTAAAGTTTTTATCGTAAGCTGTGCGAGCTGCTGTGTAGCTGGCATTAGCTATGTCTCTATAATCCATAGCTTTTAAATCATAGGTTCTGGCGTTATCGGCGTAATAGTCAATATTTTCTTGGTTTGAGCTAAAATCATTACCGTATAAAATGCTTTGAAAGTTAGTCATTACTGCGGGCAGGTCAAGAAAAGCGCTTGTGGCTGCGTTGTAGCTGTCTTCGTAAGATTTAACAAGGTTGTCTTGAGCATTTTGCAAGGAATTCTTGGCTTGAGTGAGGGCATTTTCAGCTTGTAACAGTGATAAATTATCAGCTGGAGCTGTTAATTTTTCCAAAGCAAGCTGGGCAGTTTCTAAATTTACCTGGGCTTCCCTAACAGTTTGCTGGGCATCTTGAGAATCTATTTGGGCTAAAATAGCGCCAGTTTGCACAACATCTCCTTTTTTAAATGGAACGTTTAAAACGTCTCCTGAAATATCAGCTTTAATATCAAGTTGATTTACAGCTGAAACTTGCCCAGAGCCTGATACCGTTACCAACAAAGTTCCTTTAGCTACTTGGCCTAAAACATAGGTTTTTTCTTGACTAGCGCTGTTCAGGGCTTTTACGCTATAATAAGCTCCCAAAGCTAATCCAGCGATTATCAAAGCAGAAATCAATTTATGCTTTTTGGCAAACTTGCCAATTTTTATCAATATTTTCTTGCAATAATTTTTAATACTCATATTTGATTAAAAAACATGCCTTTTGGCCTGTTAGATAAAGGAATTGGCATAATTCTTATCAGATTTGCTTCTATTTGGCCTTGATTATTTGGTTCGCCAATGATCATTACATAGTCACCAAATTTTAAATCAGAGTATGTAATTTTATCTTTGAACTTTTCAATAACTGTATTTTCTTTGATAAGCACAACTTTTTCCATTTCATTTTGGCTTTTCACCACAATTGTTTGGCCTTCTATTTTTATGATTTGTCCAAAAACACCATTTGCGTTTATAAAATTATTGTCTTGAAATTCATTAAAAAAACCGCTTTGGGGCCCGCCAAAATTACGATGGTAATTTTCTCCCCAACGGCAGGAAAAGCTGCCCTTTCTTAAGCCAACAAACTCTCCTGTTTTGAACACTAGCAAAAGAATAAGCAGGCCGCTAAAACCATAAATAAATCCTTGTAAAAGTTTTTCGTTATTCATATATTTATTAATAAATTTTTTATGCTAAAAAATTGTTTTATATTTTTTAGTAGTAATTTTAAAAATATGTTAAATCCTAGAATGGCTGTTAACAAAACTGTCAAGTTAGAAACAGGCAAGCGCTCTAACAAGGTCAAAATAAAATTTTTCCAGTATATAGTTATAGTTGAGAAATCTGAAAATATAAGAGAGAAAAATTGGAAAAAAGCATTTTGATTGAATTCAATTTTTACCGCTAGAAAACAGAGAATAGTTGCTAAAAAAAACACGCCAGAACCAACAGAAAATATAAAAAGCCGCTTTTTTATTGAAAGCAATTCGTGCTCTTTTTTGAGCCGGGCCATTATTCTTTCAAACAGGCCTGCTGGAATTTTTACTTTTTCTGGCATAATTTTAGCTTTATATCTAATACGCAAAAAGCACCCTAAAGGGTGCGCTTTTGAAGTTAACCTTGGCCCGCTCTTGAGTAATTCCACCAGGACAGGGCTTATGTATTGTTAAACCAGCTGTTCTTTTAAATTAGCCAATCCCCTTCTGTGCCAGCTTTTTACAGTGTTAAGGGGCGCATTAAGTTGTTGGGCAATTTTTTGGAAAGTGAAGTTGTATTGATATCTTAAAATAATAACTTGTTTGTATTTTGGTGAAATTTTAGCTAATGCTAAGGCCAACGAATAAACCTCTTGTTTTGCCTGGATTTTTTGCTCTGGGGTGTTGTTCAAATCAGCAAGCTGTTCCAAGCCATCAATTGTTAAGGGCCTTTTTTCCCGCAAAAAATCAATGCAGGAATTTTTAGCAATAGTGAACATCCAGCTTTTGAAACTCTTTTGTTGATTGAATTTTTTTAAATTCTTCCATACTTTTATAAATACACCTTGGGTGATGTTTTCAGCTTCAGGGGAATTGCCAATATTTTTGTAAATAAAACTGTAAATTGGCTTTAAATATCTTTTAACCAAAATTTCTAGGGCCTGCTCATTACCTTTTAAATAATTAGCCACAAGTTGTTCGTCTGACAAGTCCTGCATATTAGTTTTTGAGTTCATCAATTAATCTATAAATGCTTCCAGCGCCCATTATTACTAAAACATCAATGCTGTTAGCGTATTCTTTAATGTACCTGTTTACTTTTGTTTTTTCAAGATATTCTGCTTCAACTCTATTTATGACCTTAACCAACTTTTGGCTGTTGACTTTTTTCTTTATTGTTTGGCTTTCCCTGCCCTTTACTGAATATATATCTGTAATAATAACTTTATTAATTCCATATTGATTCTTGGCTTGTTGAAAGATTTTTACAAAATCATCAAATAAATAAAAAGTTCTTTGGTATTGGTGGGGCTGGAAAACCACCCAAATACGGCTATTGGAATATTTTTCTTTTAATGCTTGGAAAGTAGCTTTTATTTCAGTTGGATGATGGGCATAGTCATTAACAATTTTAAATTTTAAATTTTTAATTTTAAAACTAGATTCTTGGAAGCGCCTCCAAATGCCCTTGAATTCAGCCAAAGCTTTTAAAGAAGTTGCATCCTTAATGCCCAAAACTCTGGCTGCGTTTAAAGCAGCTAAAGCATTAGCAACATTATGCTCCCCTGGAACTTGTAAAACGCCTTTTAATTTTTTACAATCCCCTTTTTGCTTTTGAGAAAAAAAGATTGTTTTTTGATTATTTTTTAAAAGTTTCGCGATATTGGCATTGTCTTTATTGGCTATAATCCTATACTTGACTTGTTTAACATATTGCCTAAAAATTTTCATTATATTGCTTAAATTTTTTAAACAATCAAGGTGCTCTGCATCAATATTAGTTAAAACCAAAATATCTGGATAATAATTTAAAAATTTGGCTTGATAGTCGTCTGCTTCTATCACTAAATATTTGCTTTTACCCAAACGGCTTCCTGGTTTTGTGCCGATTATAAAAGTGGGGTCAAGTTTGGCTTTAATTAGAATATTGGCAATCATAGAAGCCGTGGTAGATTTACCGTGCATTCCAGAAACAGCAATTAAAAAATAATCTTGGGCTAATTCAGCTAAGGCCATAGCTCCAGACAAGCATTTTATTTTTTGTTTTCTGGCTTCTTTGAGTTCTGGGTTGCTCTTTGGCACTGCCTCTGAAAAAATCACTAAATCAGTTTTTGGAGGGATATTGCTGATTTTGTGGCCAATAAAAACTTTAATGCCTGTTTTTTTAAGGTTATCTGTGATTTCGGACTTTTCTTCATCAGAGCCAGAAACAATCCATTTTTTTTGTTTATAAATTGAAGCAATGCCAGACAGGGCAATTCCCCCAATACCAATAAAGTGAACTTTCATAGTTTTTAGGTTTTTTCTTTTATCCAAGCAAACAGATCTTTAAATAATTCTCCCACGATCGTGATAAAAGCAAACACAGCAACAGGCACAATCCAAATTAATTTTAACATTCCATCGCTCACAATTTTTGAATTAAATTAAATGATTGAATTATTTTATACTCTGGCCCTGTTCTTTTTAATACACTTTCCATTAACTCAATTGATTTCACAGGGATTATTTCCTCAAAACTTTTCATTATGTTTGGCCTTTCTTCTGGTTCTATTCGTTTGAAAATCCATTCTTTTACGCGAGCCAAAGTGATGTGGCCAATAGATTTTTTGCCAACATCAAACTCTTTAGCTAAGTTTTCTAAATTTTTGCTTCTTTCTGTTACTAACCAAATTAAGCGAGGCGCTT
>JAQURU010000057.1 GCA_028715435.1 Minisyncoccota bacterium | reverse complement strand
AAATCAATGGTTATCAAGCTATTCATACTACAATTTCAGGCCCTGAAAATAAATTCATTGAAATACAAATAAAAACAGTTCAAATGAATAAAGAGGCAGAATTCGGTATTGCTGCTCATTTAAGCTACAAGGGAAAATTTTCTTCCAAAACATATAAATATCAATTCTATTGGCTGGAGCAATTAAGAAAATGGAGAGACGAGTCCCAAAAAATTGAAGATATCTCCCAAAACATTCAAAAGGAATTGTTTAAAGATCGCATTTTTGTCCAAACGCCAAAAAACGATATTATTGATTTACCAAAAGATGCAACGCCCATTGATTTTGCTTTTGCTGTGCACAGTGATATTGGCGAGCATTGCTCGGGCGCTAAGGTAAATGGCAAAATAGTTGGGCTGGATTACAAACTGCAAAACAACGACAGGGTAGAAATTATGGTTAGTAAAAATCATTTGCCTTCTGAAAAGTGGCTGCGGTTTGTAAAAACAGCTAAAGCCAAAGAAAAAATAAGCAAATTTATTGAACAAACTTATGGCTCTCCGCCAGAATCTCCTGTTAAGGCAGCTGTTTTTGCTGTTGGGGAAACGATTAGCCAGAAAACTGCTTTTATAAAAAAAATAATCCCCAGCCAATTGCCTTTTACTAAAAAACCTAAAATATTAATTGGCGGGGAAGTAGATATTGCCTTTAAATTAGCCAAATGCTGCAATCCAAAAGCGCCCGACAAAATCTTGGCTTTCATTGACCAAGCTGAAGCTGCTTCTATCCATAAAGCCACTTGCCTTAACCTATTAGAGCTGAAAACAAAATGGCCCGAACGAATCGAGCCAGCAAGCTGGCTTCAAGGCAATTAATTGCCTTGAATTTCCTTCTAAAATTTGCAATACTTTAAACCGTAGGCTAGGCCGAGGTGGCGGAATAGGCAGACGCGCACGACTCAAAATCGTGTGAGCTTTGCTCATGAGGGTTCGATTCCCTCCCTCGGCACCAAGCTTAGCTTGGTTTAAGCCGCGCTAAGCGTGGCACAAACAAAAAATCCCCTGCTTTATGCAGAGGATTTTTTGTTGCTCAAAAACTTGGAAACCTTCAAGACATCTCCTGGGTTGCCAAAATCCATCCAATAATCCTGCAGTATCTGAACTTTTACTTTGCCTTCCTTGGCCAAAAGAGTAACGGCATCAGTTAGCTCGTATTCACCGCGAGGAGATATTTTAACCTGGCTGATTTTATCAAAAATATCTGAAGTAAACTTATAAATCCCTTTGTTGACTAAATTACCCACATATTCTTTGGGCTTTTCAATAATTTCTTTTAAATGGCCTTGTTTGTCAATTATTAAAACTCCGTATTTTTCTGGGCAATCACTTGTTGAAGCGCCAATATAATTATAGCTATCTTCAGCGCCCATTGCTTTTAAATCTCTTACTGAAAACAGATTATCTCCGTAAATAGAAAGAAAATTTTCCTGGCCAACCAAATCTTTAACGCACTTGAGAGGGCACAAAGTGCCATATTCCTTTTCCTTTGGCCCTAAAATTTTAAACTGGTCCACTAATGAAATTTTAATATTGCCTTTTTGGTTTTTTTTGCAAAAACCTAAATATTCTTTGACAAATCTTTCCATTAAATCAGGATAGTAGCCAATAACCAAAATAAAGTCCTTATAGCCAGCTTCAATTAAATTATCCAACAAATAAGCCAAAAAAGGCCTTTGTTTAACGCAAATTAAAGACTTGGGCTTGTTTTTGCACAAGTGTTTCATTCTTGTGCCTTGTCCGGCTGCAGCAATAACAACTTTCATCATAAATAATGTCAACGAATAACGCATAAAAAGCAAATTTACGAATTTAATCTGAACCCATTCGTATATTCATAACTTATGCTTTTTTCGTTGATTATGCTATTACAAAATTAATAAGCTTATTTTGAATAAATATTACTTTCTCAATTCTTTTATGCTCTAGCCATTTGTTTATCTTCGCATCTGCTTTTGCTAAATCTAAAGCCTCTTGCTCGCTGACATCTCTAATGACCTCTATTGCCCCCCTGGCCTTGCCGTTGATCTGGACAATTAAATTTATTCTTTTATCTTCAGTTAAATGTTTATCATACTTGGGCCAATCCTGTAAAAATATGCTTTCTATGTGGCTGCTTTTTTCCTCAAGTTGAGCTTGGCTCTGCCAAATTTCTTCGGCAAGATGAGGCGCAAAAGGAGCCAAAATTAATAAAAACTTAGCAAAAATTTCCTTTGGAATTTCCTTTTCTTTTTCCATTTCATTAAGTAAAATCATCAAAGCAGAGATGGCTGTGTTAAACTTCATTGCTTCAATGTCTTCCCCTACTTTCTTAATTGTTTTACTTAATAGCTTTTCTAAATTTTGGCTTCTAGTTTGTGTGTTTAACGTGGAATCTTTAGCTTTTGATTTTAGCTCATAAATTTTTTTCAAAAATTTATGAGCTCCCCCCAATGATTTTGTGTCCCAAGCAATGGCCTGGTCAAACGGGCCCATAAACATTTCATAAACCCGTAAAGTATCAGCGCCGTATTCTTTGATAATGTCATCTGGATTTATAACATTGCCCTTTGACTTGCTCATCTTTACCCCGCCTTCAGCCAAAATTAAACCAACATTGCGCAATTTTAAAAACGGCTCGTCAAAACCAATTAAACCATACTTGAAAAGCGCTCTTACAAAAAACCGAGCATACAAAAGATGCAATACTGCATGTTCTGCACCCCCAACATATAAATCTACGGGGCACCAGTAATCAATTAATTCCTTGTTAGTAAATTCTTTCTTGTTATGAGAGTCAAGGTAGCGAAAAAAATACCACGAAGAACAAACAAAAGTGTCCATTGTGTCGCTTTCTCTTCTGGCTGTTCCGCCGCATTTTGGGCATTTAACATTATGAAAATCTTTTGATTTCACCAAGGGCGACTCACCTGTTGGCATAAAATCAACATCAGTTGGCAGTAAAACTGGCAAATCTTTTTCTGGCACTGGCTGTTCGCCGCACTTTTCACAATAAACGATTGGAATAGGAGCCCCCCAATAACGCTGGCGAGAAACCAACCAATCCCGCAGCTTATAATTAATTTTTTTCTTAGCTATTCCTTGTTCTGCCATTTCCATAGAATTTGGCGCTTTAATAACTGGCAAATTATATTTTTTGGCAAAATCAAAATCTCTTTGGTCTTGGGCAGGAACTGCCATAATAGCGCCTGTGCCATAAGCAAACAAAACATAATCAGCCACAAAAATTGGAATTTCTTTTTCATTGGCTGGATTGATTGCTGTAATGCCTTCTAATTTTACGCCTGTTTTATTTTTTGTATCTGCCTGCCTTTCTAAATTAGTTTTCTTTTTCGCTTGCTCAACATACTCCTCCACTTCTTTGATATTTAAAATTCTATTTTTTAAATTTTGGATAATCTCATGCTCCGGAGCGACAACAAGATAAGTACAACCAAAAATCGTATCGATTCTCGTTGTGAAAACATCTATCTTGAATCTTGAATCTTGAATCTTGAATCCTATTTGCCAACCTTCACTTTTCCCAATCCAATTTCTTTGCATGATTTTAATTGGTTCTGGCCAATCAATTTTATCCAAACCCGATAATAGTTCTTCGCTGAAGTTAGTAATTTTAAAAAACCATTGCTCTAATTCCTTTTGGCCAACTTCGCTACCACATCTGTCGCATTTGCCATTTTGAGCTTGCTCGTTAGCTAAAACTGTTTGGCATTTAAAGCACCAATTAACCGGCGCTTTAGCTTTGTAAGCTAAACCATGTTTATATAAAAATAAAAAAAACCATTGCGTCCACTTATAATACGCTGGGCTTGATGTATCTATTTCTCTTGACCAATCATAAGAAAATCCAAACGATTCAATTTGCTCTTTGAAATGCTTGATATTCTTATGGGTGCTTTCATCAGGATGAACTTTAGTTTTAATAGCATAATTTTCTGCTGGTAAGCCAAAAGCATCCCAACCAATTGGATGAAGCACGTTGGAACCATTCATTCTTTTGTAGCGAGAAACAATATCAGTGGCTGTGTATCCCTTTGGGTGCCCCACGTGCAACCCTGCACCCGAAGGATAAGGAAACATGTCCAAGCAATAAAATTTAGGCCTCTTGCTAAAGTCCTCTGCCTTATCTATCTTTTCTTTTTCCCAAAATTTCTGCCACTTCTTTTCAATTTTATTTGGCTCGTATTGATTTTCCATAACAATAGTATATTTTACGCCAGAATTAACCTAAATTAAAGAGTTTTTTAGCGCTTTGGGTAGTAATTGCAGCGATTGCTTCCAATCTTTCGCCCCTAATTTCCGCAATTCTTTGAGCCACATATTTCACATTGGCTGGTTCATTGCGCTGACTCCGCAAAGGCACGGGTGATAAATAGGGGCAATCGGTTTCCAGTAAAATGTTTTCTAGTGGAGTGTTTTTTATAACTTTGTCATAGTCATTGGCATAAGTAATAATGCCAGTGAAAGAAATATAAAAACCCATGGCTAAATATTTTTGCGCATCCCCCCAAGAACCAGAAAAACAATGAACAACTCCTTGCAAATTATTTTCTTTTGACAATATTTCAATAACTTCTTTGTGGGCATTGCGGCAAT
>JAQURU010000007.1 GCA_028715435.1 Minisyncoccota bacterium | reverse complement strand
GCCAGCATATCAACTGCTATTTTGGAAACCGCGTATGGAGACATTGGCCTTAAGGGATTAGTTTCTTTTACAGGCAACTCATCTTCTTTGATAAATCCGTATTCATCAGAAGAGCAGGCAACTTGAATAACCGGGTCTATTTTTAATTCTCGCACTGCTTCAAATATGTTTAAAGCAGCGAGTATATTGGTGTTTAAGGTTTGCTGAGGCATTTGGAATGAAATAGAGGGAAAGCTTTGCCCGGCTAAATGAAAAATAATGTCTGGTTGAATTTCTTTGGTAATAGCTAAAACAGCTTCTTTCTTTATTAAATCACATTCAAAAATATTGATTTTCTCTTTAATGTTTGATAAATTTTTTAAGCTTTCCCCAGGCAAAACTGTGCCACAAACATTATCCTTCAAAGACAAGCAAAGTTCAGCTAAGTGCGAGCCAACAAACCCGGCGATGCCGGTTATCATTATTTTTTTAGTCATATTTTTTGGACTATGGTTAAGCCCATGCTATTTTGAAAATTGATTTTTCCTTTTAAAATTTTAAAGTTTTTCTCAATGAATTCCAACACGCTATTCCTCTCTTGCATGCTTTGTTTGCTGTCAAGCCCATTAGCCTCCCCTTTTATATAATCAAATATCAACACTCCGTTTTTTTCCAAATGCTCGAAAAAGCTCTTGGCTACTTCCAAGGGGTTAACTATATGCTCAAAAACCGTTAGGCAAATTATAGCGCCATATTTTGCTTGCTCTTTTAGATTATCTTTTTTAGCTGGATCTATTAAAATTGATTCTACTTGAGTATTGTCTCGTAATTTCCACCTAGCATATAAAAAAGAAACTTGGGGTATATCAGCAATAGTAAATCTCAACTTTTTATAACCAAAGTATTTTATAATCCCTTGGGTTATCGGAGCAATTGCGCAGCCATATTCTAAAACATAGCTCTTTTTTTTAATATACTTAGCAAAAAGCCAACAGTCCAAAAAGCATTTCTTGCTGTAATTCCAAACTGATTGAAAAAGATAGAATATATTCCCTTGGGCTTGCCAAGCAGTTAAAAACTTTGTTGGGTCGTTTTCATTGGCATGGTCTAAAGAAACCTCTTGAAATTTAGCCCTGTAAGAATTTCTTAAAAAATGGAAATCAAAAATGTCAATATTACGATTGCCCAAATAATCTACCCAAAACTTTTTAAAATCATAAAACCAACCCAAACACATATTTGAATAAAAAAATCTAGGCAAAACGCCAATTTTATAAAAAAAAGCTAAAAAAAGCCCTTTAAGAATAGCGGCCATTCCCAGAAATGAGGCTAAAGTTTTTTTAGAGGCCTGCCCTTCTCCAGCACTTAACGCCAAAAGGCTATTCTGCCTTTTAAATTCCTCATTTATATCTAAAAAAACATTGTCAAACTTGTTATAGTTTTGCATAAATTTCCCCAAAATTTACCTCTTCTTTCTCTATTTTAAGGCCAGCCTTTTCAACTTCTTCCTTAAACTGCTCTTTAGTGTATTCAATAAAATGAGTTTTATCTAATCTGTATTCAACCCCTATTTCTTTTTTATAACAAGCCAGCCAATCCCTGGTTAAAAGTGGTACTCTTATTAAAATTTTTGGAGCAATTAAGCTTATTTTTCTCAAAAAACCCACCCTATCTTCAATATGCTCTAAAACATTAGATAAAACTGCAACATCAAATTTTTCTTGAAAGTTATACTGTGTGGCATCTCCTAAAATATATTCTATATTTTGAGCTTTATTGTTATTTTTAGCTTTTAAAAGATGCTTTTCGTTAAAATCAATTCCAACAACCTTACTGGCCTTTTTAGCTAAACCAAACGCCAATTCTCCACTAGAACAGCCAATATCTAAAACCTTATCACCTGCTTTTATGTTATCCAAGAAAAACTGATGGTAGTTCAAAATTCTGTGTTTTGGATGGATTCCTCCTTCGTATTTAATCGCCAGAGAAGAAATGACTGTGTAACAAAAGTTATGCCAGCGTAAAAAAACTTTTAAAACAGATTTAATCATGGCTTTGCTCTTGTTGATGCAAAAAAAGTTCTTGAATGCCTTGTTCTAAAGAATATTGAGTTTGAAACCCTAAAACATCTTTTGCTTTTTTGGGATCCCCTAAATGCAAATCAACATAGTTTTTAACGGGATTAGCTAAATATATTGGCTCTATATTTTTTCCTAAAATATTATTGATTATTTTTACAACTTGGTTAAAACTATAACTTTTGCCTGTTCCCACATTAAAAATATCCTGCCCCACTTTTGAACTCATTGACAAACACAAAGCTAAAACAGCATCTTTTACATAAACAAAATCTCGTGTTTGCTCCCCATTACCGTATAAAACTGGCTGCTTGTTGTTGTTCATCCACCAAAAAATTTGAGAAACCATATTAGCTAATTTTTTTTTGCTTTCCTCGCCCGGCCCATAAACGCTTAAAAATCGCAGACCAATTGATTTTACGCCCCATAAATCAAAGTACAATTGGGCCATCCTTTCCATGTAGTATCTTGCTTCTGAATAAAAATCTTTGGGGAAAATAGCCATATCTTCTTTAAACGGAACAGGATTTCCGTTATAAACAGAAGAAGTGGAAGCAAACACTATTTTGCAATTTTCTCTTTTGGCCAGCTCCAACATAGCAATAAAATCATTCAAAGCTGAACCAACCAAAGAATGGTTGTTTTTATATAAAGGCGAGGAAGAAGGCATGCCCAAGTGAAAAATACCACTCAATCCTTTTGCTTGGCTTAAGTGCAAGCAATCCCCTGAACCTATTTTAATAAATTCAACCTTGTTTTTAACATCTATTAAATTGTCTAGGCTGCCAGTTGATAACTCATCTATTGCCACAACCTCATCTCCCCGACTAAGGAGGTACTTAACAAGATTAGAGCCAATAAATCCTGCTCCGCCAGTAACTAAATATTTTGACATATTTCTAAAGGTATTTAAATTTTTGCTCTTTTTCTAATGTTGCTGCTAACTGTTTCACTTTCTGGCTTTCATTTTTATTGCACACTAAAATAATATCGTCTGTTATCACTACTATTAAATCTTTAACGCCAACTGTGGCCACCAATTGCTTATTATTGGCTCCATAAACCATCACATTTTCAGAATCAAGGTCAATGTGATTGCCTTTAGCAAAATTTTGATTTCCATTGGCCAAACAACCCTTTAAAACCGACCAAGAACCAACATCGCTCCAACCCATTTCTATTTCTAAAACTGCCACTTTATCGTAATTTTCCAAAACGCTAAATTCTAAGGGCACTTGGTCCATGCGGCTATACTCTTTTTCTAAAACAGCTTTAAAATTCAAGCTTCCAACGGCTCTTTGAATATTAAGAAACCTTTGGTAGTTATCAGGAACAAATTTTTTAATCTGCTCTAAAATAAGCGTTGGGGTAAAAATGTAAATGGCTGTATTCCAAACATAATCACCTTGCTGTAAAAATTCATTGGCCCTCTGTAAATTGGGTTTTTCCACAAATGCTTCTGTTTGAAAAATATTGAAATTGCTTTTGGAAATTATCCTGCCTTTTTTAACATAGCCCAAGCCAGTGTCTGAAAAGGTCGGCTTGGCTCCCAACATTAAAATATAGTCAGGATTTTTCTTAATAAAATTTTCACCAACAAAAACAGCTTGCTTGAACAAATCAATTTTTTTTATTAAATGGTCAGATGGCAAAACCAAAATTGGTTTATTGTAAAATTCTTTTGGTAAGTTAGCTAAAAATAATAACAAAGAAGCCATCCGTTCGCGGCTCATTGGCTCAATAATAACATTTTCTTTGGGAATTTTTGGCACCTCACCCAAAACTTCATCTTGATATTGGATATTAGTAGAAACAAAAATATCTTGCCAAGAAATATCAGGAATTAACCTCCAAATAGTTTCTTGGAGCATTGTTTTAGTGCTGGTTAACTTTTGAAACTGCTTTGGTTTGTCATTGCGGCTTAAGGGCCAAAGCCGCATTCCTTTGCCCCCAGCCAAAACTAAAACCCTCAAATTTAGGTACAAGGCAATTTCTTGCTCTATTATTTTCTCAAGGCAAAATTTTTCTAAAATTGTTTCTCGGGCGTTTTGGCTAATTTTGTTTTGTAGTGCTTGGTCGTTTAAAAGTTCGCTTAAACTGCTTTTGATAGATTGGCTATTTGTTTGGCATAAATATCCGTTTTCCTTATGGTTTATAATTTCTTTAATGCCCTCAACATTACAAGCCAAGCAAACCAAACCACAGGCCATTGCCTCCAACAAAGCTTTAGGAGACCCCTCATAAAAAGATGGTAAAACAAAAATTGAAAATTGATTTAGGATTTCTGGCAAGCGCTCATTAGCAACAGCGCCTAAAAATTCCACATTGGCGTTTTTTTCTTTAGCAAAAATTTTCAAGTCATTTTCTTGAGGCCCTTTACCAATTAAAACTAATTTTAATTTTAATTCGCTAATTGCTTCAATTAAATTAAATAAATTTTTTTCTTTAGCCAATCGGCCCACGTAAACAACAGTTTTTATTTGCTTTGCAATGCTAAAAGGCTTAAAAATGCTTGTGTCAATAAAATTGGGTATTAAGCGGACTTTTCTTTGAGGAATACTAAATTTTTGTTTTGCAAAATCAAGATCTTTTTGAGAGGTAAAAACAACAATGTCTGCGGCTTTATAGGCAACTTTTTCCCAAATAAAAACAATAATTTTTTTCCATTGTGATTTTTTTTCTTTAATCAAAACATTAAGCCATTCGTAACCGCTTCTGATAATCAGCCTTTTTTTGAAAAGCAACCGGCTAATAACCGCTGGAATAGCTGAGGCCATTTGATTAGTTTTTAAAATGTCTATGTTTTTTAAAACTTTCCAATAAACGAACGGCATTAAAAAACCATATAAACAAGAGGGAATTTTCCATTTATTTGGCAAAACAATTATTTTCTCCCCTATCTGCCGGGCAAACTCTAGATCTTTCTGTGAGCCATAAGTAAAAAAATACACCTGGTCAAGCTGCTTGGCCAGTACTTGATAGGGTTTTATTTCGCGAGACAAACTGCCAATTCTATCCCACTTCTCAAGCGACATCCCACAAGTAAAAAATAATGCTAATTTCATAAAAATTACTCGCGTTTTGAATATTTTTCCGGGTCTTCAATATTTTGGGCCTTCATTAACTCATTGTTAATCTCTTCAGCGGCTTTATGCAGCTTCAAATCAACCCCCAGAGAATCCCCAAATTGGATAAAAGCTCGGATGTCTTTTGGCAAGCATTTTCCTCCATATCCAAAATAGCCTTTATGCGGAGTAGTTAAATGTGAAGGGCCAATACGTTTATCAGCTGACACAGCTTCTTTTACTTGATTATAATCAAGCCCAAGCTTCTGACAAATATTGTACATTTGGTTGGCAAAAGATACTTTAACAGCAAACCAGTTGTTGCCAAAATATTTAACCATTTCAGCTTCGGTTGAAGGCATTATTTTTTCATAAGGGGCCATGGGCAAAAGCATCATAATATCTTTGGCTACGTTCAAGCTTTGCTCTGTTGTGCCAATTATTTGCCTGTCGGGATAATCCATATCCTGTTCAGCAGTTAACTCAGTTAAAAATTCTGGGTTAAATAAAACCTTTAGTTCTGTATATTTATCTTGGAATTTCTGGGTGGTGCCTGGCAAAGCGGTTGATTTAATAACCACAATCTTTTCTCCTTTTATTTTAGAAAAAGCATCCTCAATATAAGATAAATCAAAGCCATGGCCATCTTTTAAATAAGGGGTAGGAACGCAAATAAAAATCACATCCGCTTTATTGACCTCTTCAACAGAGTCAAAGCCTTTATGCGGATCATAAAGAAAAAGATCTTGGCCAATAACCTTGCCTTTTTTCTCAAAATACTGCTTTAAAGCCCCTCCCACCATGCCAACACCCATTATGCCGATTGTTAATTCGCTGATTTTTTTGTTTAACATACAATTTAATTTCTAATTGCTCTAATTACTAATTACTAAATAATGTCTAATAACCAAGCTCTAATGACCAGAAAGCTACTTTCTTTGTTCATTGGTCATTTTTTAATTGGGTTTATTTTCGGAATATAATTTATAACTTTGCCGAAAACAAGGTTCTGCGAGCAAAGCGAGCAGGTTCTTATTTAGAAATTAGAAATTAGGTTAATTAGGTTAATTTTTCGTTCTCGAACCATTCAATCGTGCGCTTAACTCCTTCGTCAAAACTCATTTTTGGTTCCCAGCCCAATAACTCTTTGGCGTTGGAAATATCAGCTTTTGTGTGGCGAATATCTCCTGGTCTTTCTGGGCCATAAATTTTCTCTCCCCCAATCAAGCCCGCTAAATAATTTATTGAATAAGCCTTATCAGAGCCAGCATTTATAACCTCGCCCCCTTTTATCTTTTGGCTTCCCATTGCCAAAATAAACGCCTCCACCAAATCAACCACGAAACAATACCCTCTGGTTTGCTCGCCATCACCATCTATGGTTAAGGGTTTGTTTTGGGAATTTAACTTTAAAAACCGGCCCAAAACTGAAGAATAACCAGAGTCCACATCAATTCCCGGGCCAAAAACATTAAAGGGTCGCACAGAAACAACTGGCAAGCCGTATAATTCAGAATAAATTTTAGAAAACTTTTCCCCTACCCATTTTTGCAAGCCATATGGGCTAATTGGATTAGGAGTCATATTTTCCTGCAAGGGCTGTTTATCTTGATTGCCATAAACAGCAGAAGAAGATGTATTAATCACCCTTTTCACGCCTGTTCTTTTGCCTGCTTCTAAAACATTAATGGTTCCTGAAATATTAACTTTAGACGTGCCAACAGGATCCTCTATAGAAAGAGGAACCCGAGGTAAAGCCGCCAAATGAAAAACATAATCAATATCTTTAAAATACAAACTCATTGTTTCAAAATCACAAATGTCAATCTGATGAAATTCAGCTTTTGGGTTTACTTTTTCTCTTTTGCCATTAACAAGGTTATCCAAAACCAAAACATGGTGGCCCATTTCCACTAACTTATCAACTAAATGAGAGCCAATAAACCCCGCACCCCCAGTAACTAATACCTTGCTCATAAAAATTTCTAATTGCTCTAATTACTAATTACTAATTACTAAATAATGTCTAAATCCCCATTGGTCATTTTTTAATTGGTGCTTATTTTCGGAATATAATTTATAACCTTGCCGAAAACAAGGTTCTGCGAGCAAAGCGAGCAGGTTCTTATTTAGAAATTAGAAATTAGGTTAATTAGGTTAATTTAATAGTATTCTGCCCTATTTTTATTTTATTTTCAATAGTTCGTTAATCTTTGTCCGAGTTAACACACCCACATATCCTGTGTTTGGAATTGCATATTTTTCTTGGAATTTTATAACCGCCTCCAATGTTAGCGAACCAAAATACCCAGAAACAATGCCTTGGGGATAGATATTAGAACCTTGCTGCTTCAAAAATTCTTGCAAGCAGCTTACCTGGTTGTTTTGTAAGCCAAAATAAAGATTAGTTTGAAAACTAGAACAGCTGTAATTTGTTTGACCCATTGCCAATAATTGGGCTTGAATTTTTGCTATTTGGGCCTTTAATTGTTCTATTTGAGCTAAAAGCGCCTTTATTAGTGCCTCATCCTGATTTTGGGAGGGCTCATTGCTTGTTTGAGCTAAAACAGAAAAGGAATAAGCATCTCCTAAACTGGCTGTGTTAGAAAATCTCGGCTTCACAGAAGGAATGATTGATAAGCTAAGATATTGGGAATTAAAGTTTTTTATCAAAAGTTCAGCTTGGTTTTTACCCCCAATATCTAAATCAAAAACCTTACAGCCATCCTTTATTTCGCATAAAACGTATTTCAAAATAAACTGAGCTTTTGGATCAAAGTTAAATGTTATTTTTAAATCTCCTTCAGAGCCAATAAACTTATACCAGTTGCTGGACCAAGGCAACAAAGAATAGTTCAAGGATAAATTTGTTTTTCCCATTGAAGGCAAAACAATTAAGTTAGGGGGTATCCTTAAATTGGCTAAAGCTTGATTTTTAAAGCAAAATTTATTATCCAAAGAGCAATCGTTGAAAAAAACGGCAATGGCCCAGTTATTAAAAATTTGCAAAAAACTTTCGTTTACTCCCGCCTGTATTAAGGCCTCGTCAATAGAATCCGCACCTGTTTTTTTGGATTGTAATGATTGAACCAATATATCTCGCCCATATTTTTCGCTTAAATATTGAATAAACATATCAACAACCCCGTAATCGCTTTGCTCGCTGTTCCAAATAATTAAAGAATCAAACGGCTTTTGGCTAAAGTCATTTATTCTTTGCTGTAAGTTTGTGTATTGACCTTGACTGTCATAACCCAAATAAAAAGGAGAATATTCTGCTCTGGCTTCATTTAACCAAATATCTTCTGCGGCTCCTCTCAAGCGGTCTTTTTGATTAAATGTAATTAAATGAGTAAATTCATGGGCTAAATAGCTTTTAGCTAAAGTGCCTTTTAAGGTTTCAATTGATAGATAAACCATTTCTTTTTCATTGGAAAAAGGCGCTTGCTGTTTCAAATATTCATTGGCATCATTAAAATAACCCGCAGCCCCTTTTACTAATTGCTCAAAAACAATTGTGATCTTAGGGTCATTATCAATACCTGGTGTCCATTCAGGACCCCAAAAGCCAGTTAATTTTGGGTAAATTTCTTTATCAAAACTATCAGCTAAAATTGCCAAATTTTGGTTTATAGCACCTCTTTCCTGGTCAGTTATCGTTAAATACCAATCATTTTCAATATAAAAATAGGCCTGGCTGGAAATTTTTACCAAGCGAAACTGAACTTGATCTCTCTGGGCTTGATCAAATGATTTTTCAACAAAAAATGTTTGCTGCTCTCCCTCGCTTTTAGCCAAAGAAAAACCATTAGCCAAAAATAAAAAGCTAAAAATAAAAAATATCAAAACAAACTTTTGTTTTTTAAAACACATAAAATTATTTTATCATAAAATCTTGAATTTAAAAACAACCAACCCCACTCCTCCGCCATCCGCCAATTGGCGGAGCGGAAAAGTGGGGTCGGAATAAAGTTCGTTGGTTTTTATTGCCCGTATAAACTATTTAGTTTTGCTCTGGTTGTAGAGCCCACTAATCCAGTGCCTTTGGTGAGCCCCCATGGAGTTAAAACCTCATCTGCGTATTTCTCTTGGAATCTAATAACTGCCATTCTGGTTAAAGGCCCGAAATAACCAGTGATCTTCCCTTCTGGATAAATAGACGGGTCTTGAGCTAACCAGGTTTGCAACAAAGTAACATCGCCATCTTTCAGCCCTTCTTTAAGAGCTTTGTTTATCTTTTGCAAAGCTGAAGTAACTTTGCCATGATAATTGCTTAGCTGCGTTTGCAAAGAAGCAATTAAAGCTGATATTCTAACAATTTCTGCTTTTAATTCTTCAACATTCATTTGAGAAATCGGTTTAGTGGTTGTTATGGTAGTAGTAGCAACAGAAACTGGTAAATTGCCAGAAACTAAGGTGGTGAAAGAATATTCAGAGCTGTATCCTATGTTCCCTGCGCTGTCTTTAGTTTTGATCTGGTAATAATAAGTGGTGCTGGCATTTAGGTTCGTTAAGGTAACAGAATGGCTTGAGATATATGTTGTGCCCAAGCTTTCTTGGCCATAAGAGTTTGTAGTGCCATATAACACCCATGACAATGATGCTTCATTAGTGCTCCAGGTTATTTGCGCTTCTGTTGAACCCACTTGAGAGCTAATGCCTGAAGCTGTTGGGGCTGTGGAATCAATTGGAGCGCTGCTGCCTCCGCCTCCTCCACCAGTATTCACTGCTGGGCAATCCCCGCCAATAGTTACAGTTATATCAGCTAAAGAAGTGCTGGTTGCTTGCAAAAGAACCGATGATTCACTATTGGAGCAAGATGTATTAGCCCCCAAAGAATTGGTTAATATCTTTCTTCCGCTACTGGTAAGCGACATTGAAGAGTTAGGAACCATTCTAAAAACAATGCTATCTGCATTGACAGTTGTTGAGGCCACGTCGCCATCAATTACTGTTAAATAAACCGCTTCATCGCTTATATACAACAAAACATCATCTCCAGCAGTATATTGAACATCATTATAAACAGCCGATGTTTTATTTAGAGGCAATAACCAACCTAAGCCCAAAACAACACCCAAGAGCAAAACTATTATTTTTTTATCTATTTGTTTTGCCATAAAAATTAATTCTATACTATTTAACGTTATTGCACTCTTAGCCAATTATAAGTGGCAGAAGTTGTAGCTGTTTGTTCACAAAGCCAAAGCCAAGCACCCAAAGCATCAGTGTCATCAACCACAGTTATTACACCAATATTGGAAGCATTGCAAGTAGCTGCTGGAGGAGTAGATGTGGAAACATCTGTATCAGTGGAAGCAGCGTCTCTTAATAATCTTAAGGTTGAAACAGTGCCTCCTATCCTAATACTATCCCCAACAGCATTACCAAAAGCCATATCTCCGTTTAAAGTTGTGGTGGCTGAAATAGTTAGGTTGCCAGTAGCATTCAAGTCTAATGAAGCTGTTACATCGCCTCCAAAAGTTGCTCCAGCTGAAAAGGTAGTGGTTGGAGTAATGGTTGGCGTGCCAGTAATAAGAATATTGTCTCCTGCGGCATTACCTAAAATAATATCTCCGTTTAAAGTTGTGGTGGCGGTTACAGTTAAATCACCTCCAGCATTTACATCAAGGGAAGCTGTTACGTCACCTCCAAAAGTTGCTCCAGCTGAAAAGGTAGTGGTTGGAGTAATGGTTGGCGTAGCAGTTATTCTAAGACTATCTCCTGCAGCATTACCTAAAGAAATGTCACCGTTAAAAGTTGAAGTGGCTGAAAAAACAGGCGTGCCAGTAATCAGAATATTGTCTCCTGCGGCATTACCTAAAATAATATCTCCGTTTAAAGTTGTGGTGGCGGTAACCGCTAAATCCCCGGCCACTGAAACGTCAGTGCCAACCGTGGTAGCTGCATTAACACCAACAACAACCAAACCAACCGATAAAACCACGGATAAAATTAAACCTATGATTTGTTTTTTATCTTGCATAATAATTTAATAATAAAGTAAAGATTGATTTTTAACTAAATCAAAAAATATTTAACTCGACCTTTTTAATTTTTACATTTATTTATTATACAATAAAATAATGTGTCAACCTGTGAAAAACTGTGGATAACTAAAACTAAAAACTCTCCCTGCTAAAAAGCAGGGAGAGTTTTTCAATCTGAAAAATCAATCAATCGGTTTTAACAACAAACTATCTACCGTAAGTCCATGTTTCAGACGGAATCGTCTTAACATAGGTGGATGGAATTATAGCAGTAACGCCATCGCTCCATTTGATAGCATTGTTGTCTGTTGAGGCAGTGCCTAAGTCAGCTAACTGAACAGTAACACTGTCTCCAACACTAGCTGAGCCAGAAACCAAGGCCTTTATCTCAAATTCAACAGTTTGGCCTGCTGCAATTGTCTTTAATGCAGTGCCAGCATTGTTGGTAAATAAGATATTGCCTGTTTTTGACAAGCCATCATCTTCACCGCCGCCAAATTTAGAGGCAGCTGATGTTGAAGAAGCTGAATAAGCATTGTACCTTGTTGAAGTGGCAATAGACACTCTGTCATTCAACATAGAACCGCTGCCCCCAACTTCGTAAATAGCGAAGTCATCGAGCGCGATATTGCCGGTTGTGGTGGCAACGTCATTAACCGCAATGCTAACATTAACCCTTTCAAGGTCAATTGCGCCTTTAGCGTCAGCTGTTATCTTAAACTTCAACAAAGAAAGTGTGGTGTTGGTTAAAGTGCCGCTGTAAGCTGTTGAAGTAATGGTTGGCTTGGTCTTGTACAAGTACAAGGCATTGCCTGCCACAGCATAAGCTGGGGCAATTGTGGTTGGGCTGCCGCTTTCGCCTCTCCAAGTTGTAGTGGCTAATCCAAAAGTAATGGAAGAGCCAGAAACAGCTGTTGGGTAAGAAGCAATATTGGCTTTCAAGGTCAACACATCCTCTTGGCCTGCAGGAATAACTAATGGATTAGCTGTCATTAAACCGGTAAAGTCAGCAACTCCACTGGAATTCAAGCCAGTTAAGGTTACGCTCCAAGATGGTGTTAAGCTTGAAGTTAACACAAGATTGCTAACAGAGCCCACAGTGGCTGAACCAGCTCTTGTGGTTGTTGCCACAAGGCCTGAAATAGTTATGGCTTCTGGTGAAGAACTGGCTGAAAGTTTAAACTTGGCAAACTCTACACCGCTTGTGCCCATAACAACTAAGCTGGTTAAAGGCGTGGAAGAATCAGCAAAAACGCCTAAGTATCCGCCAGATGAAATAACAGCTGTTTGGCCAGAAACACTGCCCGAGCTGTCAACAGAGGTGTTAGTTATTTTGCCTGTTCCATAAACAGTGCTAATAACAACCTGCCTGATATTATCTGTATCAGCGCCAGTTAAAACATCAGCGTAAACATTCAAAACAACTTGTTCCCCAGCATTTAAGCTTAGGTATGGATTTGGATACACAGTGTAAGTGGTTGAAGCATCAGTTGGAGTTCCGCCATTGTTTAAAGCAGAACCAAGCTGAACTCCGCTAGCTAATGTACCCTTATAAATCCTTACGTTCTGGAATTCTGTTTGGTCAACAGTTGGAGCTGAAGTTGAGCCAACCGATGCTGTAATAGCAGTAATGTTTGCTCCCTCACCTGAACCAGCTGTTAAAACAAACGAGCCAATCAAAACATTAGTGGCTCCGGCCACGCCTGTTGGAACTGTAGCTGACCAATTAGGAACAGCTTGGTTCATTGCCACAGACAAAGTGCCAGCTGACACAGTTAATTGATAACCAGTGACAGAGCCAATTGTGACAGAAGCAGCTGATGTTTTCCCGGTTGCTGTGAAAGAATCAATTTTAGCGGTTAAGGTTGAACCAGCCGCGATTGAACCGCCTGCCTGGTTTTTAACATCAGACCTTACTTCCAAAACCTTTTCTGTTCCAGCTGGAACAATAAAGGTATTGCCAAAAGAGAAAACTGTTCCGCCAGATGCGCCAGCTGTAGCTCCTGTATTCATTGTGGTGGTTGTTTGCCCCATTTGGGAACCATCATAATAAATACTGGTTTGATACATGCCAACAGTACCGATAGAACCATAAATCTCTAGTGTCAAATCAGAGATCTTAATATCTTCTCCGCTAGCTTTCATGGTAAATTTCGCTAAAACAACATTGGTTGAAGAAGCAGAAATATTGCCACTTGGGGAATCAGATGCCCTGGAAGCTACTAATTTGCCTGTTTGAATGGTTGCTTCTGTAGCATTTAAGATTGTCCAGGAATTTGATTGATTTGGCTTAATGTAAATACCATATTGGGTGTCATAAGCCACAATATCAGTCATGTTCTGGAAGCTGAATTTATAGGTTCGATTTGTTCCACCTTTTACATCAGCTTTCAAGGTCATTGTCTTGGTATTGCCTTTTTCAATCACTAAGCCCGGCGAAAAAGTCATTTCAACTGTTTTATCGGAATTGGCAGAAGCCACGATTGAGCCAACTGGAGTGGCAGCATCAAGCAATTGGAAATTGGTTAAATCAGTATAAGCCACTGAACCAACATTGCTGAAGATAAGTTTTCTGATTTCAATTTTTTGGTCGGTTGCAGCTAAAGTAAACTTCATCACTTCAACGCCATCGCCTGGGTCTGGAGTGGCTGGATTTGTTGATTGAACAGCCACAGTTAACTTGCCTAAATCTCCAGTGGTGGCAGTTGACATATAATTGCCAGTGATTGGGAATGTGCCCCCAACAGAGGCAGCTGTTGAAACAATATCAGAGGCAGCATTAATGCCAAATCTGATTGTTTTTCCAGAAGAAGCGCCATTAGCTAAGTCAACTTTCAAAGTAATTATTTTAACGCTGTTAGCTGGGATTGTAACAACGCCAGCTGAATTGGTAAAGGTTAAAACAGTTAAAGAGAAAGAATTGTATTCAGCTAATTTGGTGTCGCCGTCATAAAGGTAGGCCTGTGAAATATCAGTGTCAGCGGAAATGCCGCTTCGAGTGAATTTCAATGAGGTTACTTTTACTTCAGAAGCTGTGCCATTGCTTAAAGCAACTTTCAACACAGGAATCATGGATTGAGCACCATCAGTGCTAACTGTTGAATCAGCAACTATTGTAGCTGCTGCTGGATTGTCGCTTGCTAAAGAAGCAGTAACAGCGCCCGTTGTTGGAACTGTTCCTGTTCCTGTTCCAGTGCCTGTGCCTGTGCCTGTGCCTGTGCCAAGTAATGTGTTTAACTTAGCTTTTGTGGTTTCTCCAACAAAGCCGGTTCCTTGAGTCAAACCCCAAGAAGCTAAAATTTCAGAAGCGTATTTCTCCTGAAATTTTATAACAGCAGCTTTGGTTAAAGGACCAAAATACATTGTTTCATTGCCTGCAGATCCAACTCCAGAAACTGCCACTTGCGTGTCAGCAGCAGAGTTTAAAACCTGTTGCAAGCATTTCACATCAGCGCCTGACATGCCCAATTTCAAATTTCGGCTAAAAGAACAGCCTGCTGTATCTGTTGGCATTGTGCCAGCGCCAGTTGCTGTTCCTAATTGGGTTAACAAGGCAGCTAATTGAGCTTGCAAAGCAGCTACTTGGGCCTGAAGCTCATCAATGGTTTGCGCTTGAGCTGGAGCAACAGGTCCTGCAACCATTGCTAAAACAGTAATAACTGTTGCAATTGTTGCGAATTTCTTTGCTATTTTACTCATTTTTTTAATTATTTTTCTTGTTTTATTTTTTTTCGACCTTTTGATTCCTAAAAGGAATTTGCCTTTCTTTTGCCCTTCATTACGACATTTCAGGGCAAAAACAATAAAAAAAGCACTCTCTTTTTATTGTTTCTGCCTTAAAATTACTTGGCTGTTTCGCCAATTTTAATTAATAAAAGAATTGCCTCGTCAACTTGGCCTTTATTAAAATACTCTTCAGCGCTTGCCAGCCTTTCTTGATCGCTAAGCGACAATGTTTTAGTTTCTAATTCAGCTAAATAGCTCTTAAACATTTCTATTTGTAAATCAGTGCTAGTGGTTTCTAACTCAACCGATGCTTCCTTAATTTTTGTCAAGCTTGCCAAAGTTTGCTTTGATAAATCGCTGCTTGAATTCTTGATCTGTTCTATGGCTGTTCGGCTATTCTTGGCAGTGGCTTTTACCACTTCAGCAGCAGCTAAAACCTGCCTTGGATTATTAGATTCTTTCAAGGCCTCAAGAGCTGTTTTAACTTCATCCATCTTGCTTTGAATATCAGCCAAGCCAGCCATTGCTACTTTGTTCTGTTCGTTTTGAGGGGTTAAGCTGTCAATATAGGCCTGCAAGTCATAGTTGCTTTTTTGCAAGCCAAAATAAGCCAAGCTCCCCATTATCAAACATCCAATTAAAACAGCTGAACTTATCACAAAAGCTGGTTTGGCAAAAAAAGCAAAAAAAGATTCTTTCGCTAAATTTTCCTTTAATTCTATTGGCTCAAACAATAAATCCTTTTTAACTAAAACAGCCCAGTCCTTAGCTGGTTTTATAGCTTTCAAGCTTTTCAATTGTGAAATTACTCTATCCATTATAGTTATGTCGCAAAAAAGGGGTGTTTCGTTACAAAAGCTCCCCCGAATCCGCTTCTTGGCTTTGCCCAAAGGTGGGGTCTGCCAACTTTTCTCGTAGCTCTTTTAAAGCTCTGTGGGCCATTACCCGCACTGTTCCTTCTGGCCTATTTAAAAACTTACTAATTTCTTTAAAAGCTAAGCCCTCAACATAGTGCCAAATTAAAATATTTTGCAAATCCTCCTCTATTGTTCTTAAGGCCTTTTGCATATCCTGTCCCATGAAGTTGATTTCCTGGGTCATTTCAAGGTCATCTTGATTGTCCTGAATTTCCACAGCCCCAGTAGATACAATTTGAAACTTTGCCGCATCGCGATAAAAATTAGCAATTTCTGCTCGGGCAATTTGATAAAGATAGGCAGACACATTTTTTATATCATTGCCTTGGGCTTTGAACTTTCTCCAGCCCTTAACAAAAACCTGGCTGGTTAAGTCTTCAGCCGTTTCTTTTGAGCCTGTTTTGATAAACACAAATCTATAAATTTGGTCTATGTGCTTATCGTAAATTTTAGCAAACTTTTTATTCGCTTTTTCTGACACTGGTTTTAATAGGACATTTCAAGTTTTAATAGGACATTATTGCTTTTATAAAATGTCCTACCGCTGACCTATCCTGTCCTACCTATTTTTTAACTTGTACACAGTTGTATTATTATCACCCACTCTTTCCACAACACCTCTTGACAACAAATATTCAAAATCTCTTCTTAATGTTCTTTTGCTTAAATTTGGAAAAACCTCTTTTAAATCCTTTACTTGGATTTCATCCCGTTTTTTTAAAAGATCCACAATATCATTTAATCGTTTTTTTCCTAAAACAACCTCTTGGTCTTTTTCTGCTTTGGTGCGGATAGAACCCAAAGAAACCTCTACTGCTGCCTTTTTGTTCTTAAAACTTTCTTCTAATAAATTTTTAAGACCGTTGTATTTTTCTTCCAAAGCAACCACGTCTTGCTCTTTTGCCCACTTTTGCGCTTTTGCTATTTGCAAATAAGCCAACAAAACCTCTATTTCATTAACAGCTTTTAAAGAAGAGTTCTTCCCTTTTTCAGCCAAGATTAAATTAGCCAATATCTCATTCGCTTTTTCCCTAATAGCGCATTTTATTGGCTCATTAACAGGAAAAAAATTACTCACTTTGTATAAAACCACTGTGAGCTTTATAATATGGCTTCTCTCAAACATTTTTCTGATTTTATCACACCTATTATAAAAAGCAAATCAAAAAATTCAAAAATAAACCCCTCAAAAAAACAGTGAGGGAATGAAATATAAAGAAAGCTCAAAAAGGGCGGGGAAATGCGGCGGCATTAAACGCCCTATTAGATTAGAGCTTTCTTTTAATATATTTAATTTACCAAACAACCGCTGTTTTGTCAATAAAATTAAGGGTCGCGAACTAATTGGATATTAGCTCGGCTATCTTTGCTGTTTGGGTAAATCACTCCCGTATTATAACCATTTCCAACCCACCAAAAATTATCGCTGTTAGCTTTTGTGCCAGTCCAGTAATAAAAGCTATATCCGCTCATCCAAGGCAATATTTCAGACCAGCCCAATTTTGTGATTTCCATCATTTCCTGCACATTGGGCAGTCTCCAATCATCATATTTGACTCCGCCATTGTTGTTGCAATCCCCCTGAGCCCAAGAATTTCCCTGCAAAGTTCCGTCATTGCACAAAGTAATATTGTTGGCATAATGAAAAGCATTAAGCCAGCTCAAACGAGCGCTGTCATCAACCACAGCAAAACCAGCATTAAGCCAAATTAGCCCTGTTGTATTGTCTGTAACTGTGCCATCGCCATTATCAGTAAAATCAAAATCATCGTTTATCATGCCCCCAGGCAACTCCTGGCCCTGTGCAGTTAAAAATGGAAATTGGCTTTGCCCTTGGCCCCAGAAATGTTCGTAGTTCACATTACCGTTGGAAAAATCAACTGCCCAAGCATTAAAATTTTCCTCCCAAAGGCTTTTACTCCAGTATTGCCCTGGCACAGCATTTTCAAACCCTTTCCACACGCTTGGAGCAGAAAAGTCATAATTAAACAAGCTTGCCAATTCTTTAAAGTTAGCTAAGCGCCAATCGCTAAAATTATCTTTCAAAAATAAATCAGCTTCATATTGAGTGGTGCTGGCTCCAGCCATATTTTCTATTGCATTGGCATCTTTATGCCATGTTAAATTGGTTCGCAAATCTAATACAGTGCCGTCGCTATTATCCACAAACCCAGGCCAGGCCTTAACCGATACGCTATCCGATACCAAAGAAGTTTCACCGGTCTGACCGGTGTATTTTATGGCAAAAGAATATTCGATATTATCCTGCAAATTATCAACATGGAAAAATTCTACTTCGCCCATTGGCTTTGGGTTGAGGTTTTGGCTTATTGCCTGGCCATCCATTGTTATAATATAAGCACTGGCTGACGTAGGGCAAGTCCAAAGCAAATCAACCGCCAAACGCTTAGGGGAAGGAATTGCCATTAAATTTGTGATGGCCGGTAAACCTGAACTTGGTTCTGGCAATGCCTGTTGGGTAGAAGTAGCTGCTAATTCAAAATCTACTGAATTATTATTTGTATCTTGATATTGAACAGAAGAGGTGGCCTGCCCTGTTTGAGACCCTGCCTCTAACGGGAAAACCTTTCTAATTAGATTTTGCTGGTCGTTTGGGCTTTGAATAAACGCTGTGCCTTCAACAAATGGATTTGTGCTTGAACCCCATGCCACC
>JAQURU010000056.1 GCA_028715435.1 Minisyncoccota bacterium | reverse complement strand
TGTAAAATTTGCAGGCGATTAGGGCAAAAAACTTTTTTAAAAGGAGACAGGTGCTTATCACCAAAGTGTCCTTTTATTAAAAGGCCATATCCTCCTGGTCCTAAAAAGAAAAAAAGGGGCGGATCGTTTTCTGAATTTGCCAAAGAGCTCAAAGAAAAGCAAAAATTACAGAAGTATTATGGTTTAGGAGAGCGCCAATTTAGGAATTACGTGAAAAAAGCTTTGAAAAATAGAGGTCAAGGTGAGGATGCCACTTTAATTTTATTAAGGAATTTAGAAAAAAGATTGGACAATGTTGTTTTTCGCCTTGGTTTTGCAAAGTCAAGGAGCGAAGCAAAGCAGATGGTTTCCCATGGTTATTTTTTGGTTAATAAAAAATTAGTCAGCGTTTCGTCTTTTGCCACTAAAAAAGGCATGGCAATTTCTTTTAAAGAGACCAAGCAGGAAAAGCCGATTTTCAAAAATATTTCTTCTATTATTAAAAATTATCAAGCTCCGTCTTGGCTTGATTTAGACAAAACAAAAATGGAAGGCAAAATCGTATCAGAGCCAGCAGGAGAAGATGTTAATAATATCGATATCTCATCCATCTTTGAATATTATTCAAGATAAAATAATTTAAAATAAAAATTTATGATACCTCTACCATTAAAACCAAAAATAACCAAACAAATTAACAACACTGCCTTTTTTGAGATAGAAGGCTTGTATCCTGGTTATGGCGTTACCATTAGCAATACTTTGCGAAGAGTTTTGCTGTCTTCTTTAGAAGGAGCAGCCATTACGCAGGTAAAAATCAAGGGCGCTCCTCATGAGTTTTCAACTATTCCAGGCGTGTTGGAAGATGTGGTAATGATTATTTTAAATTTAAAAAAGTTAAATTTTAAAAATTTTAGCGACGAGCCCCAAACGATTTCTTTAAAGATTAAGGGAGAAAAAGATATTTCAGCTAAAGATTTTAAATTAACTTCTCAATTAAAATTAGCTAATCCAGATATTCATATTGCCACTTTAACTAAATCAACAGCCGAACTTGATATTGAAGCGGTTGTGGAAAAAGGCATTGGTTATCTGCCTATAGAAAAAAAAGAAGGAGCAAAAGCAGAAGTTGGGGTTTTCCCAATGGATGCTATTTTTACCCCGGTTAGAAAAGTGAATGCGGTTGTTGAAAATATGCGGGTTGGCAAAAGAACTGATTTTGATAAAATTATTTTGGAAGTAGAAACAAATGGCGTTATTTCCCCCCAGGAAGCTTTTAAAAAGGCCTCGGATATTTTAGTAAGCCATTTTTCATTATTAGCAGATGCGTTTGCAGAACAGGAAGTTTTGAAGGAGGATGCGAAAGAAGATAAATCAGAAGAAAAAAAGAAAATTAAGATTGATGATTTGAATTTAACTGATAGGATAAAAACCGCTTTGGCTGATAATGGCGTTAAAACAGTAGCCGGGCTTGTTAAAAAAACCGAAGAAAATTTAAAAGAGTTCAATGGTTTGGGCGATAAAGCTATTGAGGATATTAAAAAATCTTTGAAGAAAATAGGTTTGGCATTAAAAACATAATTATGCGCAAGCAAAAGCAGGGCCGAAAATTTCATAGAGAAAAAGACCAGAGAAGAGCTTTAATAAAATCGCTCATGAGGGAGGTTTTTATTAAAGAAAAAATCAAAACCACTGAAGGTAAGGCCAAAGAAATAAGGAGGTTTGTTGAGAGGTCTATTACAAAAGCCAAGGCAGGTGATTTGGCTTCAGTGAGATATTTATTAAAATATCTATCAAGTGATGTTGCTCAAAAGGTTATTACTGATATAGCCCCAAGATATAAAATGAGAAACGGGGGCTATACTAGAGTTATAAAACTTCCAGCCAGAAAAACCGATGGGTCTAAAATGGCTGTAATAGAGCTTGTTAAATAAAAAGGCATGACTATTGAAAGAAAAACACACACAATTAATGCTGCAGGCAAATCCTTGGGGCGGCTTTCCACTCAAATTGCTGATTTACTAAGAGGCAAAGGCAAAGTTGAGTTCACTCCTAATAAAGATGAAGGTGATTTTGTGATGATTGAGAATATAGACAAGATGCTAGTAACTGGCAACAAAATGAAACAAAAAATTTATCATCATTTTACTGGTTTTATTGGCGGAATGAAAGAAACCACAATGGAAAAGTTAGTTGAAAAGAAGGGCAAGCAAGAGGTTTTAAAAAAATCAGTGGCAGGAATGTTGCCAAGAAATAAATTAAAAGTTGGAATGTTGAAAAGATTGAAAATCAAATAAAAGAATAAAAGGAAATTGTTTATATGATAACTCCAAAACCAAAAGTTACAATTAAAGCAAGGCCAGCAAAGAAGAACAAACCTATTGTTGCGAAAGAGATTATTGAGAAACCAACAATAAAAGAGGAAGTTTTTGTTGCTGACAAGGCCATTGATATGGAAAATATGGAAATCGGCGATATTGTTTTCGACCCAGCTCAGTTGGATTTTGATACAAAAAAGAAATTTTTTGAAGCAATTGGCCGGCGCAAAAATTCCACAGCCAGGGCACGGCTTTTTACCCAAAACAAAAAAGGCATAACTGTTAATGGAAAAAATTATCAGGACTATTTCAAAACATCAACTTTACAAAAAACTATAATTTCTCCCTTAGAAAAGTTGAAATGCTTAGATAAATTTGGCTTTGATATAAAAGTAAAGGGCGGGGGAATGTCAGGCCAGGCAGGGGCTGTTAGGCATGCAGTTGCCCGGGCTCTTGTTTCACTTAACCCCTATTTTAAAAAGCGATTAAAAAAGAGCGGCTATTTAACGCGCGACTCCAGAATGCGTGAGCGCAAGAAACCCGGCCTGAATAGGGCCCGCAGAGCTCCTCAATGGTCTAAGCGGTAAAACGTATAATTTATAACGTTCAATATAGCCCCTCGCTTTTAGCGGGGGGTTTTGTTATAATCGGCATATGTTAAAAGAATTAATAGATAAGTTTTATTTAGAGCAGGAGAAAAGCAAGCATCAGTTTCACTTTTATATCACTGATGCGGGCAAATGCCAAAGAGCCGTTTTTTTTAAGTTTAAAAATGTTCCTGGCACAAAAACCGATCCGCGTCTTTTGCGGATGTTTGAACACGGCGAACTTTTGCACCGTAATATTTTTAACGTGTTATACCGCCTTAAAATTGGGGTAACCACTGAAGTAAAAATACCAGAGCAAGCCATAATTTCAGGCAGGGCTGATGCCATATTGTCTTTAAACGGAGAAAATTATGTTTTAGACATTAAAAGTATTAATAGTATGGCTTTTAGAAAGCTTGTTTCTCCCAAAGACGAAAACATCTGCCAAATTCAGCTTTATCTGCATTATTTTAAAATCCAAAAAGGCATTTTACTTTACATTGATAAGGACTTGCAGGAGATGAAAGAATTCCTGGTAAATTACGACCCAGCTTTGGTGAACCAGCTTTTAATTGGTTTTGACCAACTAAAAGATAAAATTGAAAAAAATATTTTGCCAGTAGCTTTGTTTGATTATCCAAAAAATTGGCAGTGTGTTTATTGTCAATATAGGCAACTTTGCGATATGGTGGGCAAACAGGAAATCTCCTGGAACGAATTTAAAACCCGCATCCAATCTGGAAACGACCACGAAACTTTCTAGTAATTTAAAAACAAAAAACCCTTCGTCATGCTTAGGGTTTTTTGTTGTGGACCCGCGGGGACTTGCACCCCGAACATCGTATGCCAACAACGATATGTTGCTCGTTACAATACGGGCCCAGATCCACGATATTATTATAACACTTTATAGTAAACTAAAAATCCCTTTGCAGGGACTTTTAGCGGCATACGATATAAGGTCCATATTGTAACCTTATCGTTGTATTGCTTTAATATTACCAAAAACAAAAGATTTTGTCAATACACTTAGTGGTTTAAGGTATCGGGGCTGTGCGGATTGCTTGCAGTTTGGTTGTTTTTTAGATAAGATAAGTTATTATTAAGCATAAATTTAATTAGTATGCCAGAGAAATTTATTATTGAGGGAGGTAAAAAATTAGAGGGCGAGGTAGAGGTAAGGGGATCAAAAAATGCAGCTGGAGCAATATTGGCGGCTTGTTTGCTTACCAAAGAGACCTGTGTGATTGACAACTTGCCATTAGTTGACGATGTTTTAAATTTGATTGATATTATTAAAGAAGTGGGAGCTGAAGTTGAATGGCTTGCTGAAAGAAAAATCACAATAAAAGCAGAAAATTTAAATCCCAATAAGATTGATTTTGAAAAGTTTTCCAGGGCCAGGACTTCGGTTTTGTTAATTGGTTCTTTAGTCGCTAGATTTTCTGAATTTAAAGTTTCCCGGCCTGGCGGGGATAGAATTGGTTTGCGCCCAATTACTACCCATTTGGACGCTTTGGAGAAATTAGGAGTTGAGGTAAAAGAACAGGGAGATTTTTATTATTTTAAAGTTAATAATTTAAAAGGAGCAGAGATTATTCTACCTGAATTTTCTGTTACAGCAACCGAGATTTTATTAATGGCAGCCAGTTTGGCCCCAGGCAAAACAACCATTAAAATAGCTGCCGGAGAGCCCCATATCCAGGATTTGGCTTTGATGCTAAATAAAATGGGCGGGGACGCAAAATGGCAGGGAACTCACACTTTGATTATTAATGGCCAAGAAAAGTTAGGCGGAGTTGAACATTCTGTTATACCAGACGCCATTGAAGCAGGCACTTTTTTAATTATTGGCGCTTTGTGCGGCGGGAAAGTAAAAGTAAAGAACATAGAAGGGGATTATTTAGATTTGTTTTTGGAAAAATTGGAAGAAATGGGTATTGAATACCAAAAAGGCGATAATTATATTTAAATTCAAGGCGGTGCTAACTTCAAGCCAGTGAAAATCCAGGCCATTACTTATCCTGGTCTTCCTT
>JAQURU010000055.1 GCA_028715435.1 Minisyncoccota bacterium | reverse complement strand
AAAAACAGGGGATGAAACCGGCGGGCTAAAGGCGCATCCAGATAAAAATTCCTATGTTTGGTTTCGCCAGTCAAAAACCGAGCCAGGAGTTTTCCGTATTTACGCCGAGTGCGACACTAGTCAAACCAAAGCTAAAGATCTTTTAGAAGAAGGCATGAAAGCATTTAATCAATTTTTAAATTAAAAAATATGCAAATCAACCCAACTATTTTTAGAGCCTATGATATTAGGGGTATTTACCCCAGCGAACTGAACGAAGAAGTTGTTTACAGAATAGCAAGAAGTTATACTGAACTTTATCCTCAAGCCAAAAAAATTGTGGTGGCCCAAGATACAAGACTAAGCTCTCCTGTTTTAGCTGAAGCTGTTAAACAGGGTCTTCTGGATGGTGGAAAAGAGGTAATTGATATTGGCATTGGCCCCGATCCTCTTTTTTGTTTTGCTATGTTCAATAAAAAATTTGATGGCGGGATAATGATTTCTGGCTCTCACAATACTAAAGAATACAATGGCTTAATGATGAGCATTAGAAAGCCAGGAAGCGATATGGTGGAAGAAATTATTAATGAAGAGTTGGAGGCTATAAAAAATTTAGCAATGAGCGAAAAAGAATTTTTAACTCAAAAAAAGGCTAGCGCTATTGAAAAGTTGGACATAGCAAAAGAATATGAAGATTATGTTGCTAATATAATTAAATTGAGTAGACCCCTAAAGATAATTATTGATTCAAGCAATGGAGCCTGTGGGTTTGTGCCAGAAAATATATTTAAGAAATTAGGCTGTACCGTTAAAACAATTTATGGAGAGTTTGATGGCAATTTTCCCCATCACTTTCCAGATCCGTATAAAGAAGAAAATTTAAAAGATATAAAAGAAGCAGTTATTAAAGAGAGGGCCGACGTTGGCTTTTGCTTCGATACAGATGGCGATAGGGTGGCTATTATTGATAACCAGGGCCGTTTAGTTAATGGGGATTCTTGCATGTTTTTAGCAGCTAAGCATGTTTTGAAGCAAAAAAAAGGCCCCATAATCCATGATATGAGGGTTTCCAAGTCCTTTTTAGATGAAATGGCTAAAGAAGGCATTGAAACTCATTTTTCTATTTGCCATCACAAAGCTGTGGTTGATAATATTGTAAAATACAACGCGGTGTTTGGGGGAGAAATAACCTTACATTTTTTCTTTCCCCTTGATTATTATTTGTGCGATGACGCTGTTTTCGCTTCTTTGAAATTAGCTCAAGCAGCTTCTGCATACCCTGATTTAGCTCAATTTGTTGATGCTTTGCCAAAGTATTTCGCAAGCTTGGAGATATTTATTGATGCTCCCGATGAGCTAAAGTTTGGGATGGTGGATAACCTGGTTAAGTATTTAAGAGAAAATAATTATAATTTTGTTGATGTTGATGGAGCCAGAATTAATTTACCTCACGGCTGGGCTTTAATGAGAGCTTCTAATACCTCACCGATGCTCAAATGCCGCTTTGAAGGGGATACTCCCGAGGATTTAAAGGCCATTGAAAAGGAAATGCTGGCCATTTTTAAAGAAGTGGGTATGCCCATTACCGACAAAATTTACCAAGAGCTGGAATTATAATAATCCCATGGAGGTTCTGACTTTTTGCATTGTTGCTTGGGCAATTTTTTGGGCCCTTAATGCGCCATCAGCCAATATTTTTTCAATTGATTCCGGGCTTTTATCAAGCTCGGCTTTTTTGTTCCTAAATGGCTTTAATTTTTCAATTAGAATTTCGCTTAAACTTGCTTTAAATTCCTGATAGCTTTTTCCCAGAAAAGCTTTTTCTAGGTCTTTAATTGATTTGTCGCTAAACAAACTGTAAATAGTTAAGAGGTTGGAAATGCCTGGTTTTTCTTTGGGTTGGAATTTTATTTCATGGCCCGAGTCCGTAGTGGCAGAGCTAATTTTCTTTTTTATTTGTTCTGGTGAATCAAAAAGCGTAATGCTAGCCTGAGGGTTTTTGTCGCTTTTTGACATTTTTTTATCAGGAGCAGTTAAAGACATGATTTTAGCCCCGATTTTTAATGTTTGCGCCTTAGGTAAAGAAAAAACTTCACCAGAGCTCAATTCAGTTTTACCAAAGCGGGTATTAAACCGTCGAGCTATTTCTCTAGTAAGCTCAACGTGCTGTTTTTGGTCTTCTCCAACTGGCACAATATCTGTTTGATAAAGTAAAATATCAGCAGCCATTAAAACAGGGTAGTTAAAAAGCCCGGCTTCAACATTCGCTTGTTTGGCCGCTTTTTCTTTAAATTGGGTCATTCTTTGCAAATCTCCCAAAGGGGTTATAGTATTTAAAAGCCAGGCAAGCTCGGCGTGCTCTTTAACTTGAGATTGCACAAAAATAATGTTTTTTTCAGGAGAAAGCCCAGCTGCTAAATAAATTGCCGCTACTTCTTTAATTTTTCGCTGAAGCATTGTTTGGTTATAAGGCACGGTTATGGCGTGCCAGTCAACAATGCAAAAAATACAATCAGCCTTATTAGAGATTCCACCTCTAACGGGGTAAACCTTGTTTTGCAAAGCAACCCATTGCTTAATTGCTCCTAAATAATTGCCTATATGAATATCGCCCGAGGGCTGAATACCACTGAAAATCCTCACGGATTTTAATTTTTAATTTTTAATTTTTAATTTTAAAATAATTGAAAATTAATTTTTAAAAATTAATTGAAAATTCCAGACGTTATATCTCCAAAACAACTGGTAGCACCATTGGCCGCCTTTCGGTTTTTTGGAATAAAAATTCACCAACCCCATTTCTTATTTGGTCTTTAATATAGGTCCAGTTGATGGCTTTTTTTTCGCCAGTATTTTTTTCTACAATGCCAATAACCCTTTTTCTAGTTTCTTTAAGCAGCTCTTGGGATTCTCGCAAATACACAAATCCTCTTGATATTATATCAGGAGAGCCCTTAACTTTTCCAGTCATTCTGTCAACAGCCACCACAATAACAAACATTCCGTCTTGTGACAAAGTTTGCCTGTCTCGCAGAACAACTTCGCCAATATCACCAACTCCCAGCCCATCCACAAAGATATAGCCAGTATCAACCCTTTTGTTTAAAAGCTTGGCTGTTTTGTTGTAAAATTCCAGAGTTGAACCATTATCTAAAACAAAAATTTTACTTGGATCAAATCCCATACCCAAAGCCAGCTTGGCTGCTTCTTTTAGAAAGTAATGATTGGCATAAACAGGCAGAAAAAAATCTGGTTGAATTTGCCTTATCATTTCTTTAATGCTGTTGGCAGTTGAGTGCCCGCTAGTGTGAACATCCATAATATCATTATGAATCACATTATCGCATCTTCTGTAAAGGCCGTCTTTTAATTTTTGAATGGCTCTTTCGTTGCCAGGGATAACCGAAGAAGAGAAGATAACCGTATCGTTTTTTCTTATTTTAATAAATTTATGGCTGCCATTGATAATTCTTGATAAAACAGCATTGCCCTCGCCTTGAGCCCCTGTGCAAATAACCATAACTTTTTCGTCTGGATAATCCCTGATTTTATTTACAGGAATTATTGTTTCCTGGTCAATTTTGATGTAGCCAAGCTCTTTGGCTATTTCCACATTTATTTTCATGCTGTATCCGTCTAAGGCCACTTTTTTGCCGATTTGTTTGGCGTATTCTAATAAGTGCCCCACTCTTTTGATTTGGGAGGAAAACGTGCCAATAATAACTTTGCCCTTGGCTTCTTTAATTAATTTTTCCAAATTACTGTACATTTCTTTTTCGGAAATAACCTCTTTGGCATTATTAGTAGCACCCAAGCTTTCCAGCATTAAAATTTTCGGTTTTGGCAGATTGGCTAAGTGATGATAAGTTAATACCTGGCCATTGCTATTGTCTGTGTCCATTGTCCAGTCTCCGGGGTGAATGATTGTTCCTTGGGGTGTATTAATAATCACTCCAACTGCATCCACAATTGAGTGCTCAATATTGAAAAAACCGATCTTGAATTTTCCTAAGTTAAACCTGTCGTTAACAGAATTTATTTTAATAACATCCAAGCGCTTAGAAGAATTCTTTTCAAGCTCTTCCATTCTTCTTTTAATTATGGCAACTGTTAAATCCCTAGCAATTACAGGGGGGTAGCCAAGTTTTGGCAAAAGTAAAGGAGCTGCTCCCACGTGATCTAAATGGCCATGGCTTAAAATAACTGCCCTGATATTTTTTTCTTTGCCTCTTAAGTAGCTAATGTTGGGAATAATGTAGTCAATGCCGGGCATATCTTCTTCTGGAAACTGTATGCCCATATCTAAAATAACTATATCTCTTTCGTACTCAAAAACGGTCATGTTGCGCCCAACTTCTTCCATTCCGCCCAAAGGAATAATCCGCAAGCCAGATGTTCTATGAACTCGTGGTTTCTGCGGTTGTTGATTTGGTTGTTGTGTTGTTTGTGTTTTTAACAATTCTGATTCCATAAATTTAGTTTATCTTTGTGCGGGTAGGAGGATTTGAACCTCCATGGGATTGCTCCCGCAACGTTCTGAACGTTGTGCGTCTGCCGTTCCGCCACACCCGCATTAATCAGCCAGCTTTTTCTTAAAACTCTCTACGATATAAACAGGAACGGGGTCTTGCTCGTAAGCCAAAGCTAAGTAATAGCTGGCCCAATCCCCAAGCAACAAAGAGTTCAAGATTTTTTCTATTTTGGTTATTCCTGGCATTTCAATAAAATCAACTTCTGCCCCTGCTTCTTTTATCAAATTTGCTGTTATTTCCATTCGTTTTAAAATTTTTGGATTATCATTGCTGTCTTTTAAGATTATAAAGTAAAAACCACCCTTTAAATTAGTTAAGCCAACCATTTCATTGTGATTTAGCTCTGGAAAATAATTCCAAAAAGCCATAATTTTGGAATTTTCATTGAACTTTATTTTCCAAATTTTCGCAACAGATTTATATTGGCTGGAGG
>JAQURU010000054.1 GCA_028715435.1 Minisyncoccota bacterium | reverse complement strand
CCCAAGGCATAAAGGCCATGCTGATTTGGCGTCATCCTCATCTTCCTCCACATTAACTGCGGCAGTCCCCTATGACAAATAAAACATAGGGTAAGGGTTGCGCAGGTTTCCCAATTTAATGGAGCACCTCACGGCACCTGCTGACGACCATATGCGTCCACAATTACTTGTGGTATGGACTATATCATCCTCTTTCTTTTAAAAAGTTAAGAGGCCAGCGTATAATAGCGAGTTTGGCCGCTATTAAACTTCTCTAACCTAAGGAGAAGCTAAGTCTCTACGGGGTACAAACATTAATTTTTGCATCTTTATCGAGTAAAGAGAAATTTTATTTATAAACTTTTCCGCCTCAAAGCGAGAAATATATAAACAAAATGTTTTTGCGCTTTGGTAATAATATATTTTTGTTTTATTGATTCCAATTAAACTTATTAGTTTCTGGTCAACCTCTATTTCTTTTCGATTACTATAAACAATTCTACAATCTGACCTTAAATCTTTACTAATTGATCCGTCTCCGTCAAATCGTCCAGCAAAGTAAGCTTGTAAAATATTTTCATCTTTTAAATTACCCAGATTACTTTTTGCCGAAACAAATTCACGGAGCAATGGCCTGCTATTCACAAAAATATGATGGCGATTATATTTTATTCTTTTACTATCGAATTTTTGAATAAAAAATTCTCTAAATTGATTGATCAAAATTTCGTCTGTGTTACTTAAACCCACAGAACTTGACCACCAATAACCATCCGCGCACCAAAGTCCAAGAAGATAAGTGTCTTTGCAAGAAGAATAAAAGTTGCAAAAATTAATGTTTGTACTTCCCACGGTATTACCCATATAGATATATTTTACCATTTTATGGGTTTCACCGTTATAGCTGGTTTTGCCTTCGACAAGCTCAGGCAACCCTGAGTTATACCGAAGGGTTCACTAAAAATTTCTTTTTAGTGGGTCATCTACTATAACCATGCAGCACCTGTGATAGCGGTCTTGCGAGGGCTCGAATTTCTTCAAGCTTTCCACTATCATGTCAAGCCTTGGTAAGGTTTTCGCTTATCGTCGAATTAAGCCACGTGATCCACCGCTTGTGTAGACCCCCGTCTATTCCTTTGAGTTTCACCGTTGCCGGTGTACTTCCCAGGCGGGACACTTAACGCGTTAGCTTCGCCAGTGGAAGGGTCGATACTTCCACCAACCAGTGTCCATCGTTTACAGCGTGGAGTACAAGGGTATCTAATCCTTTTCCATGCCCACGCTTTCGCCAATCAGCGTCAGGGTTGCCCCAGTAAGCTGCCTTCGCTTTTGGTGTTCCGTACGATATCAACGGATTTCACCCCTACACCGTACGTTCCGCTTACCTATAGCACCCTCAAGTTAAGAAGTATCTCTGACGCGCTTGAAGTTAAGCTCCAAGATTTCACCAAAGACTTTCCTAACCGCCTTAAGGCTCTTTACGCCCAGTGAATCCGGATAACGCTTGAAGGTCACGTATTACCGCTGCTGCTGGCGATGCATTACACAACAAAACAAAGTTTTGTCAATATAAATATATCATGGACTATATCTTCATCCGCTTTAGACGGATGTTCGGCATATTATAGCAGGTTAAAAAACTGCTATCCCCCTATTTTTACTCTAGAGAAGTCTCTGAGGGGTTGTCTGTGTTGAGGTAATTTATACTTAAAACAACCAAGGATATATGGAGAAATAAGTTCTATAAACCTATTCCTGCCATTTTTCCCAATATATATCCTGGAGTATCTTTTACCTCGAATGAGATTATTGTGCATACTCGCTTCAATGCCGAAATTATCTTTTAAAACTTTTATAAGTTTTAACGTTTCGGCTAATGGAAACGAGTGGGTGGCAATAGAAAAACTGCAATGGTTATTCGGTCTATAATCCAAAGTGCCATCATCCATAAACCACACGGCTAAACTTAAAGGCGAAACCAATAACTCAGAAATATTGTCTGGAATAACTTTTTTTCTTTGCTTATAAAATAAGCTATGAAAACTTGTCAATTCCTTCAAAGTTCTGGTACTAAAATACCATTGCTTTGTATCTTCTCTGAACTTTGGTTCTTGACTGCATAAATTTTTAAATTTTTCATACAGCCAAAATACATAGCTTTTTGATTTTAATGTTTGCTTTACTTGCAATCTTGTCCCAATACAACCATTAAACTCAAGATAGCCATCGCCTAAAATAGCGCCAATAATTATCTCATTTTGTGTTTTTGAAATAGGAATCAAAATAGATTTCATTATTTCATTATAACACAAACAACTTCCCTGCTGATTGCTTTTCACCGTGTCGAGCTCAGCTCGACATGCCAAACAATAAATGCTTGGCCATAACAGCGGCCGATGAAAAGTGTCCCAGCATATAAGCCGACTCGCCATATTTCTTGTAAAATTGAAATATGGTTTACACCTCAAAGTTACCTTTGAGGGACGCGCCAAATGCACGTGATTAGCCCCTTCTTATTCCTGCGATACCGTCAAAAGTTCTTCTCGCAGAAAAGCGGTTTACAACCCTAAGGTCTTCTTCCCGCACGCGGCGTCGCTCCATCAGGCTTTCGCCCATTGTGGAAGATTCTCGACTGCAGCCTCCCGTAGGAGTATGGTCCGTGTCGCAGTACCATCGTTGGGGAACACGCTCTCACGCCCCCTACCCGTCATAGCCTTGGTGAGCCATTACCTCACCAACAAGCTGATAGGCCGCAGGCCATTCTTTTAGCGGATTGCTCCTTTACCCTTGCGGGAACTATCGGGAATTAGTTCGCCTTTCGGCGAATTATGCCCGTCTAAAAGGTATGTACCTGCGTGTTACTAACTCGTTCGCCACTCGCCTCCGGCTCGAACAATTAACACTTAACTTTTCACAATTAGCTATCTTTTAACTTTTTTGACAAACCGCCAAGTTGCTTAGCAATTTTTTCTGCTAACTTAACCATTACTTCAAAAAAATTTCTACTAATAAGCTGGTTATCAAAAGCAATATCCAATGCCGCTACGCATTCATTTACAGAGCCCAATGAATTTTCAACATAGCGGTTAAAATCTTTGTCAGACTTTTTTGCCGAACCTTCGGCAATATTTAACACAACCGACAAAGCCGCTCTATTTAACTGCTTTTTTAATTCTTCGTTATCGCGAGAAAAACTTTTCGTAACATTAACTACTTGCTTATAAAAATCTTTGGAATCTTTATAAACAGAAAAATCTAAAAAACGGAATGTTTTCATAGTTTTATCGTTAAATGTTAATGGTCAAATGTTAATTGTTCGAGCCAAAGGCTCGTACGACTTGCATGCCTTATCCACGCCGCCAGCGTTCATCCTGAGCTAGGATCAAACTCTCAAAAAAATTGACTCGTCCTATTTTGCTCTCACAATTTGCCTCGCAATTTGCGAGGTCTTTTTCTGGCTTAAATTAAATTTTCGCCAACAATGGCGAAATCACTTTTCAATTTGAAAGAGCAAACCAATTTCTTTTGGTTTCATTTTCAATTTTACTTATTTAATTTCCCCTGTCAATAGCCCTATAATTCAATACCAGCGGGGCAGTGGTCAGAGCCCATTACTTTTGGCAAGATAAACGCTGATTTTAAATTGGGTTTTAAATTTTTGGAAACAAAAACATAATCAATCCGCCAGCCAACATTGTTGGTCCTGGCATTTGCAAATGGCCGCCACCAAGTGTAATGGCCACCCTCCTTATTAAACACCCTAAAAGTATCTATAAAACCTATCTCCAAAAGATTGGTTATTTTTTGCCTTTCCTCTTTGGTAAAGCCAACATTTTTTTCATTAGCTTTTGGCCTAGCAATATCAATTTCTTGATGGGCCACATTAAAATCTCCCACCAAAATAATTTTCTCTCCCCTATCCAGTTCTTTTTTTAAATAAGCAGTTAAGTGGTCATAAGCTTTTAGTTTTAAATCAAAGGCCTCCTGACTTTTACCCCCATTAACAAAATAGAAATTATATAAGACAAATTTCTTAAATTTTAAACGTAACACTCTCCCCTCTTTATCAAATTCAGCTAGGCCAATTTTGTTATCAACATCAAGGGGCTTTTCTTTACAATAAACTGCCACGCCAGAATATCCTTTTTTGTCCGCGCTGTTATAGTAGGACAAATATTGGGACAGATAGGACATTTCTTTGGGAATATGCTCTGTCCCAGCTTTAATCTCCTGCAAGCACAAAATGTCCGGGCTTTCCTGCTCTACAAATTTTTTCAAAGCTCCCTTTTTATGCACAGCTCTTATCCCATTTATGTTCCAAGTGATAATTTTCATTATTATTTTTTATTCAAAATTTCTTGCATTAAATCCCCGTATTTTTTATTTATGATCTCGCTTTCTGGAGAAACTTTCTCTAATAATTCCAAGCATTCTTGTTTAGCTGCCTCTATTTCATCTTGGCTTAAAGCTGATTTTTCTATTTCAATAAAATTGCCTAATTTTTCTACCTCGTCTAAGCAAATTTCAAAACCATTTAATGAATAAACTTCCCTTTGCTTGTTAAGAGCAAAGGCTTCTTCAAAGCCTAGTTTTTCAAAAAACCGCAAACCCTCTTCTATGTTGTCCAGATCCGCTTTTATCTCAATGCCCGCTCCCTTGTTACGAGAGATTTCTTTAAATTCAAGCCAGGCTTTACCATCAACCTGCCTTATCCTGGCGGATAAGCCACCCTCAACAATCATTTTCTTTTCATCTAAAAACATTTCGTGGCCAAAAATACGGTCTGCCTGATTGATTGATTTTACCAGGGTAGCTCCCGCTTGTTTTAGTTTATCTTGAACTTGACTTTTATGATTAATTTTTGCCCTTATTTCAACTTCAATCATATAGCTTCATATTCTTTTTTCCACAGAATTCCGCCTTTTTTAAATTCAGCTTTTAAACTAAGTTTAATTTGTAAAAGTAATTCCCCTACGGCTGGAAACTCTTTAACTGATTCGTCTGCGTAGCGAACAATCAATTC
>JAQURU010000053.1 GCA_028715435.1 Minisyncoccota bacterium | reverse complement strand
CAAAAGTCCACTCCCCTGATATGTTTTCATTTTCTGCTAAAGTGCTAAAAGCAGCTTCTGTTTTTCCGCCTAATTTAGCTGCTTCAAAAGCCGCTGGCACAGCACCCAAAGTTTTTCTGGGTGAAAATAGTTCTTCATACGTTCCATCGCAATCCGGGTCAAATGAAACCTCTAAATAAAGCGCTTGGTTAAAATCAACGTTAGACAAACTGCTAATAGAGCCAAGCATAACAGAAAATAATCCATTGGTTGTTGTTGCGTAAAGAGTTGTGGTGGTCCAAACTTCACTCCAAATTTCACCACCACCAGTCAAATCATCCATTAATCGAAATTTCATGCATTTTGTCCCATCTTCAACAGCCACACTGCTTGATGCGGCTAACTTGCCTTGATAATTTATTTGCTCAGTAAAATTGGACTGGGCTTTTGCTGTAAAAACAAAACCTATTAGCAGCAAAGCGAATAAAATTATTAATATTTGTTTTTTATAAGATGGGGCAATCATCTGTAGTTTTTAAGTTTTCCAGTTTTTATAACTTTTGATATGTTCGTAATAATTTTCGGATTGTCGTTTCTTTTTGTAGATTTCAACAGCAGTAATAATAGCGATTATTAAAATAATGAGAAATAAAATATTGGGCCAGTATCTAATTATTATTCCAACTATCAAATCAAAAATTTTTTCTTGGCCCATTACATCACCTTGACCCTGAATTTCTAACATACTGTCAATTTTTTTTAAGGCCTGCTCTTTATAATCCAAAATATAAATTGATAAGGGATAAATTCCCGGCTCTGGAGGAGCAATTGTGGCTAAGTATTTTGTTTTGTCTTTATCAATTTTTAAAAGAAATGAAAAGTATTTGTCACCTTTTTGCAAAGTTAGCATTATAGTTTTTAAAACTTCTGGAACCTTTTCGTAATCAATAGAAATCTTAACTGGCTCATTGGAATTTAAGATAAGAGAGTTATCGTCTGTTGGGAAAATCCTTTTGCCGCCCTGTTGAAAATCAAAATCTTTTAAGCTAATTTTTGCCACTTCTGGAGGCACAGGCCCAATTGGTTCTTCAATGGGAGGTTTGCTGGGAATCTCTGCAATACCTGGAACCCCAAAAGTTAAAGCGCCTGAAGATTGATTACCAGCTAGATCATAAGCAAAAGCAGTATAATAATAACTTTTCCCATTGACTAAGTTTAAATCCTCAACTTCATTGCTATTGCCAACATAAACTAATGTTCCGTCTTGGGGCTCTCTGGGATAAAATTTTTCGCTTCTGAATATCCTCACTTCTTTAAAATCATTATCTGATGGATTTTGCCAAGTTAACTTCAGTTGCTTATCTTGATTAATTGCTTGAAAATCTGATACATTGCTAGGAGGTTCATTATCCAAAGAAGGTAAAGTTGTAAATTGGAAATCTTTAGTTTGAGCTTCAGCGAAATTTATACTTTGGCAGTATATTTTAAAATGATATGTTGTGAAGGGCAAAAGCCCGGTAATTTGCGTTGCATGAAACTTAGAAAAAACGTTACTAGCAATTGTTTCTTGCTCGTAGTTTTCAGTGAGACCCAAAAAAACTTTGCAAATTGCCTGCGCTTGCGACTCTATAACCCAAGAAACATGGGCTGATTGATCAGTGACTTGACCAACATAAACATTAATAATTCTAAATGAAGTAAAAGGAATAACCGCCCCTGGGCTCACGGGGATCACAGGAGGAGCAACATAACAATCATTTGGACAATTAGAGTTATTTTCTCCTCTGGCAGATTCGCAAGAGCCATTATTGTTACACCCGCAATCATGAGGGCAATTAGCTTCGGTTTCCCCGCCTGCGGTATCGCAAATATCATCTTCAAGGCAAACAGAAGGCGTGGTTGTGCCAACTTGCAAACTAATTTTCACATCATTTTGAGAACTTTGAGCAATTGCAAAATTAATCGCTAAAAGCTGGAAAATAATAGTAAGTGCTAAAATTTTTATAATACGTTTCTTCATTTTTAATTAATTGCTAACCGCTGTAATAGTAATTACAGCTTGATACTGCCCAGCTATTTGAATATGGTTTGTTCCTGATTCTGCTTTAAGCTTTAAGGAAGTAGCACTTCCCGCTGGATGGTTGGAAATAGTTTTTTGAGCAATTGTTTGAGTGGAAGTGGCAAATCTATACCAACAAGCATCAGGTGTGTCAGTAGAACCAGTATTGCAAGTATCAACACCATTATCTTGAAATTTCTGCACAATATCTGTTCCTTCTGGAGTGAAACCAAATGCTGAAGTTGTATTTGATATTAACCAGGTAAAATCAGGATCAGCTGTTTGAGGCGTATAATCATCAAAACTATCTGTGGAAGTTGCCATGGCAGGAGCTGTGCTGGCTTTAACAGATAAAGAATACCCGCTGGGGCTATCGGTTATTACGCTTGCTGTTGTTGAACCATTGCTAACCCCTCCACTTAGACCACCAATATCAGGACTCATTGTGACAGAAACAGTTGACAACGAAAGCCCAAGATAAACCTCCTGCATTTGCTGATAACCTGCTTGTAATAAATAATTGTCGCTGCTCGACAAACCTGTTCCTATTTCGCCAATTGTATCCTCTGACTGATAGTTATCGGAAGTTTGCTTAACTCCTCCAACATTAATTGAATCAGCTTGTATCTTGTATCCAGAACTTTCCATTGATTCAGCAAACACACTATTTATAAAACCCAAAAAAATTGCTAATAACAGCAATGAAGGAAAGGCAAACAAAACTATCATTCTGTTTATTATGATGTTGTTATGATTTTCTTTTAAATTCAAATCTCGTTGCTAAGAACCAAATTAAAGCTACTAACAAAAGAACGCAAAATGCAATAATAGCCACTGTTTTTAATGGAAAAACAAAAAAAGTAACTTTGGCATTGTCAATAATATTGGAATATCCCCTATTCAAAGCCAAAGAAGCTGTATATAACCCCAAGCTTAGGCCCTTCTCCCATTGCACTTCGCGATATCTTTTTGATTGAGGCATAGCGAAATAGGCATCGACATTTACACTGCCCACCTCTCTGCCCAAGATATTCTTAATTGTTATAATCCCATAAGGATTTAAATGAACATTTCCCTGATTACTGTAAAAAATGCTGAAAGCAATTGGTGTTTTCTGGTAAAAATGTTTTGACTTCACAGTGTCAAAGCTAAGTAAAGAACCTTTTTCATTTACTTCGCCTTTTACCCTAATAAAGAACAAACAGCCCACCCGGCCAACAACCTGTATTTGACCTTCAGCTTGCTCACCTGTATCCTTGCCCGGCAACTCATCAGGGGCAGTGGAAATAAGCACTGACCCATAAAGCCCGCCCGGAGCCATATTGGGTGGTATCACAATATCAACAGGTAAAACCATTCTTTCTCCATGCTCTAAAGAAAATTCTTCAATCTCAGGATGCAAATAATCTCTTAAAGCATAAGGGCTTTTTTGGGCTCCGATAAGTACACTAGCTGTATCGCCAAGTTCAGAACCAACAAAATTTTCCAACTCTACCCTAAAGTGCGTTGTTTTACCTAAACGATTTGTAATCATTAAATTCTTAGTAACCGTTGTGCCCGGCTCCATTAAAACTTCAATTTTACCAGGCCCTAAGGTAAAGTCATTCACTAAAGGAACACTGGAAAGCTGCTGTTTTTCAAAAGCCAAAACCGTTGAAAGAAATGCTAAAGAATAAAAGCAAATTAATCCGGCAAGCAGTATAAGAGTTATTTTTTTCATAATTTCATATATTCAACAAACCTTTTCAAAGATTATTGCGTGGTAGCTGTACCAGTGATAGTTGCTTGGTAAAGCCCGTCTGGAGCATAAACACTTGACCCTTGAGTGGCAGTTAAACACATGGTAGAGTCGGTTCCCCCTGCTCCTGTGCCAGCACCCTCTACAGCAATTTGAATGTCATTGGTGCTGTTAAACCCCCTGTATTCTAAAGTTTCTGATGGATTGCCAGAACTTCCACAATCCCCTCCTGTTCCCCAAGTAGCTGTTGGCACAGCATTGCCATAAGCAGAAAAACCAAACACATAACCTGTGCTTGTAGCGCAACCCTGATTCCAAAAATCAGGAGTTGATGTAGGGCAATCCTGAAACACTTCACCTGTAGTGGTAGCAACTAATGCATCTTCTTGGCTAGCATGCAAACTTAAGGTGTAGCCAGCGGCCGCGCTTGTTTTAACATTCCAAGTGCCAGTGGCAGATGAAGAGCTGTTGCTCATTGTGATATTCGGAGATAAAGTAATGGCATCTGGAGGAGTTAACGAGATTTCAGCCCCAACAGTTAAAGAAGCCACTACCAATGTTGAGGTGCTTGTGGCATCCACATCTGATGGTTCAACAAAAGCGTATCCGCCAAATAGTAAAATAAAACAAATCAAAAGAGGCTGAACTGCCAAACAAAATAATAATTTTTTATTCACGTTAATAAAATAAGCAAAAATTTTACGACCTTTTTATTGCGTGGTAGCTGTGGCTGTAATAGTTGCTTGGTAAAGCCCGTCTGGAGCATAAACACTTGACCCCTGGGTGGCAGTTAAACACATAGTAGAGTCGGTTCCACTTGGACTGGTTTCTGAATTAGCTGAAGCGATTTCAATGTCATTGGTGCTGTTAAACCCCCTGTATTCTAAAGTTTCTGATGGATTGCCAGAACTTCCACAATCCCCTCCTGTTCCCCAAGTAGCTGTTGGCACAGCATTGCCATAAGCAGAAAAACCAAACACATAACCTGTACTTGTAGCGCAACCCTGATTCCAAAAATCAGGAGTTGATGTAGGGCAATCCTGAAACACTTCACCTGTAGTGGTAGCAACTAATGCATCTTCTTGGCTAGCATGCAAACTTAAGGTGTAGCCAGCTTGTGAGTTGGTTTTTACATTCCAAGTACCAGTAGCAGATGATGAACTATTACTCATTGACATATTCGGAGATAAAGAGAAAGCAGCTGGAGCTGACAAAGTAATTTCTTCAGACACAAACAAAGAAGCCACCACCAATGTTGAAGTGCTTGTGGCATCCACATCTGATGGTTCAATAAAAGCGTATCCGCCGAACAAAACAAACACAATAGCAATCAAGCTACTGG
>JAQURU010000052.1 GCA_028715435.1 Minisyncoccota bacterium | reverse complement strand
ACCGACAAAAAAACATTGGCGGGTAAGGTCCAGGGTGTAGTTGTCCAAGCCAAGAAATAAGTATCTGCTTCACCAACCACAGGAAGTTTAAAATAAATTGCTTTATGGGTTATTTCTTTATACTCTTCTGTTAAAATTTCGTGCTGGCTAATGGCTGTGCCGCATCTCGGGCACCAAGGCACAACATCATGGCCCTTATACAACAAGCCCTTTTCATGACAGCGTTTTAAAAAATGCCAGATAGCATAATTGTTTTCATCGCTTAAGGTGTAATAAGAATGGCTCTGTTTAACCCATTGGCCTTTTTCATCAAATTCTGTTTGCCAATTACCCCAATCCAGCATCATGCCCAAACGAATTGATTGTTCGGTTTGAATTTTTGAATATTTATGCACCCGCTCTTTGCACTTGTTTACAAAATTGGCAATGCCATATCTTTCAATGTCTTTTTTATTGCGAAACCCAAGCTCTTTTTCCACTTCCACTTCCACCCAAAGCCCTTGGCAATCAAAACCGTTCTGAAACCTCTGGCTATAGCCTTGCATGGCCTTATATCTTTGGAATAGGTCTTTATAAGTTCTGCCCCAGGCATGGTGAACACCCATAGGATTGTTGGCTGTAATTGGCCCATCTAAAAAGCTCCAGGGCTTGCCTTTTTTATTTTTCTCTTTCAACTTCTCCAAAAGATTTATATCCTCCCAAAACTTTAAAGTTTTATGCTCATTTTCAATAAAATCATTTTCCATAACATTTAACTTATCATTTTACAAACGGATTTTCCATATCATTTTTATTTTCTAAGTATTTTTTAATTAAAGCAATGTGCTCGAAATCCTTAGGCCGACCAATTCTCTTTTTCCAAGAAACAGTGTCGCTTAATAAGACAAATTTAACATCATCAATTATCTCTGCTCTTTCTATTACCATGTCCGGCTGATCAAAACCAGAATCCTTTGCAGAGCATATTTCAATATCGTCTGCTATTTTTATATAATCCACATCTTGTTTTTTAATGATGGGATAATTTTTAGTTAATTCTGCAAACAATTCGTCTTTTACCATAATGTCTAAATCTCCTCCCTCTTTTATACCTCGCACCACCATAGGCCCCGAGCCAAAAACAGCATACTGCCCTTCAGGAAAGCCAAATCCTTTAAATTGTTTTAATAGATCTCTGAAATCTGCCATAAAAATTAACCTATTGAAATCTCAACTTTTTAGCGGCCCTGATTTTGGTAATAAGTTAGCTCGTTCATACTTTAGGATTTTTATTTTATTTTCCTGGCCGCGGTTGTAATTGCCGGGCTGGCCATTGCTTTTAATAACGCGATGGCAGGGAATTTTAGGGTTAAAATTTTTAGCCAAAATATTGCCAACCGCCCGATAGGCTTTGGGGCTCCCAGCCATTTGAGCCACTTGTTTATAAGTTAAAGTTTCACCTTTAGGAGTCTCGCTAACCATCATTAAAACTTTTTCCTTAAAACTCATACTTACATTTTGTTGGGGGATTCAATGCCTAAAATAGTTAGACTATTTTTAATTACTTGCCCAACGCCAAATGTTAAAGCCAAACGGAATTGTTTTTGCAATTCAGTGTCTGCTTTTAAAATTTGGATTTCATTGTAAAACAAGTTAAAGCTTTGCGCTAAATCAAAAACATAATTGCAGATAAGATTAGGTGAAAAAGTAATGGCGGCTTGCTCAATAGCTTCATTAAAGTGCGAAAGCTTTTTTAAAAGTATTTTCTCAATTTCTTCTAACACCTCAAAATCAACTTTGTTAATTTTAACGGATGTCGGGCTTCCGCCAGCTTTTTCCAAAACGCTTTGGGTGCGAGCAAATGTGTATTGCAAATATGGGCCAGAGTTGCCTTTTAAATTTAAAATCTTATCCCAGTCAAAAACAATGTCGCGACTGTGGTGTTGAGATAGGTCATTATACTTTACCGCGCCAATACCAACCTGCTTAGCCAGCTCTTTATTTTTTTCGCCTGAAAGCTCTTTTGCTTTATTAATAGCTTCTTTTAAAACATCTTCTAGATGTATTGTATCTCCTTTTCTGGTTGAAAACTTACCGGTTTTTGAGCGCATTAACCCATGAACAATATGTTCAAATCGAACATCCTTTGCCCAGCCAAGCAAATCAACTGTTTTAAATAATTGTTTAAAGTACAACGATTGGTCAACTCCAACTTCATAAACAATAATATTAGGTTTCCATTTTTTTAAACGATATTTAATCGTGGCTAAATCGCGCAAATAATATGTAGTGGCCCCGTCAGATTTCATCAACACCAAAGAAGAAAGCTCGTTATTTGGGAATTCGACCACCCAAGCACCTTCGCTTTGTTTTGTTAAGTCCTTATCTTTCATTTCCTCAAAAATCGGCTGCATTTTATCAACATAAAAACTTTCGCCTAAAGTGTTGTCAATTTTCACACCAAGCAAGCTATAGATACGAGCAAACTCTTTTAAAGAAATCTCTTTGCAGGCCTGCCAAATTTCTTTGGCTTTTTTGTCGCCATCTTCAAGTTTTTTAAACCAAGCTCTTGCTTCATCATTTAATACTGGGTTTTGCTCTGCCTCTTTGTGAAACTCCACATATAGTCTTTCTAAATCATCTATTGTGAGCTCGTGAATTTTTAATTTTTCATTTTTAATTTTTAATTCAATTTGGAAAATAAGTTTTCCAAATTGAGTGCCCCAGTCCCCTAAGTGGTTATCGCCAATGCATTTATAGCCCAAAAACTTATACAAATTATAAATGGCCTGGCCAATAATAGTGGAGCGCAGATGGCCAATACCAAAAGACTTGGCAATATTGGGACCAGAATAATCAATAACAATAGTTTTGCCTTTACCAACATTAGAAGAACCATATTCTTCTTTTTGCTTTAAAACCTGGCTTAAATTCTCTAAGAAATGCTCTGGTTTTAAAAAAAAGTTTATAAACCCGTTAACAACTTCTACTTTTTCAAACAAAGGGCTTTCTTTCAGCTTATCGGCTATTTCTTGGGGATCTATCTTTTCTTTAATTGCCACATTAGTTGAAAAATCCCCATAATTAAAATCATCGGGCCTTTCTACAAACGCTTTCTTGTGAATAGCTCTCTCAATCAAATTTTCTATCTCTTCTCTCAGCATTCTTTATATTATCGTATTTTCTGCTAAAATCAAAGAATGACTGGAAATAATATATTAGCAGAAAACAAAAAGGCCTTGTTTGATTACGAGGTTTTAGAAAAATTTCAAGCAGGAATTGTTTTAACTGGCCAAGAGGTAAAATCAATTAAAAACAAGCGAATGAGCTTGCACGGTTCTTTTGTTATTTTAAAAGACAATGAAATTTTTTTGCTAAATGCCAGTGTTCCCCCCTACCAGCCCAATAATATTTACGGAGAATACAACCCCCAAAGGTCCAGGAAGCTTCTTTTGAGAAAACCAGAAATAAACGAATTAATTGGCAAATCGCACCAAAAGGGGTTGACTATGGTACCCTTAAAAGTGTATAATCACAAAGGTAAAATCAAAGTTGAATTTGCCTTAGCCAAAGGCAAACGCAAAATTGACAAGCGGGAAAAAATAAAAACCCGGGAGGCCCAAAGGGAAATACAAAGGGCTATCAAGCGGGGATGAAAGCTTTGATGGAAATTTTCTGTTTAATAAGCAAGCCGAGCTCCAAAAACTCGTAAAACTTTTGGAAAACTTTAAGTGCAACTTATCAAGCACAACCTGCTTACGCCTTAGCGTAAAGCCATCTCAACTATCGATTCCTGATAGATAGACGAGGTGCCAAATTATCAGGATTGGCAAAAAGCTATGCCCTGGCATTTTGCTGAAAGATTTGGGCTGTGGGTCTTGGAAGTTTTGCCTTTTTATATTCCATTTCCCAAGATTTAAAAACGGCTAAGCTTGTAGAATTGTTAAATTAGTGATTTCCACACGAGAGTTCAATCTCTCCATCTCCACCAATCCACCAAAATATTTTGCAAAAAAGAATTTTTATCAACAATCAAATAAGAGCAGAAAAGGTTAGGCTTATTGATAATGAAGGAAAAATGCTTGGAATTTTTAGCTTGCCAGAAGCCTTGCAAAAATCCAAAGAAGCAGGCCTTGATCTAATAGAAATATCTGAAAAAACTGATCCGCCAATTTGCAAAATTACTGATTATGGAAAATTCTCTTACCAGCAAGGTAAAAAAGAAAAAAAGGTGGGCAAGAGCCAAAAAGCAGGTGAAATAAAGGGCATACGGCTCAGCTTTGCTATTTCACAGCATGATATGGAAACAAGAGCTCTGGCTGTTGAAAAATTCTTAAAAAGCGGGTACAAAGTAAGGATTGAAATGGTTTTACGGGGAAGAGAGAAGGGCCTAATTGATTTTGCAAAGCAAAAATTACTAAAATTTTTAGAGGTTTTAAAAACAACTACCCCTATAAAGGTTGAAAGGGAATTAAAAATGGAATCCAGGGGCCTAACAATGATAATCGCTCGAGCTTAAAAAACTAAGAATATGAAAACAAGAAAAGCATTAACAAAAAGATTTAAAATTACCAAAACCGGGAAGGTTTTAAGGAAAAGCGGCGGACAAAACCATTACCGCGCCAAAAAAACTGGCAAACAAATTCGCCAAACGCGAAACTGGATTGCCTTAAGCCCTTCGATTATTAAAAGAATCAAAAAGTCCGGCCTTAAGGTAAAATAAAGAAAATTAACATGGTACGAGTAAAACGAGGAACAATTGCCCATAAACGAAGAAGGCACTTATTGGAAAACACTAAGGGTTTTCGCTTGGGCCGAAAATCAAAATACAAATTAGCCAAGCAAGCCATGCAAAAGGCCTGGACTTATGCCTATCGAGATAGAAAGAAAAATAAATCCAACCGCAGAGCTTTATGGCAAATTAACCTTAACGCAGCTGTTAGGCCTTTGGGCCTTTCTTACAGTAAATTTATTGCTGGCTTAAAGAAAAATAAAATTGAACTTGATAGAAAAGTTTTAGCCCAGTTGGCCAAAGACCAACCCGAAATATTCGCCAAAATCGTTGAAAAAATAAAAACTCCCTAGACCCGGTCTAGGATAGGTCAACTCCCCAGCCCAAAAGGCAGGGGGAGTTTTGGTTTA